>VXOH01000062.1:0-14934 GCA_009840135.1 Chloroflexota bacterium
GACTAGGGATTTCGTCATATTGAAGGTAAAAGTCTCCCAACAACCCTTTACGTCGTTCCCGCGAAGGCGGAAACCTCGCTGGCTGGGGTCAAGTTTCTTCCTCGCCTCGGAATGACGGGGCAATTTGACGACACGCCCGGGAACCTCTCTAACGATCTACTAACACGGGGCGACATGATCTCACTGGGCGACAAGTGGCTTGCATTCGACGCCGTAAACCTGGCCGGCGTCCTCAAGCTGGGCGCTGCTTTCCTTCTCTTTCTTATTGTCCTGTTCATGCCTGCCCCTGATGGACTTTCGCCGGAGGGCCAGAAGGCCCTGGCGGTGATGACCCTGGCTGTCGTGCTGTGGGCTACCGAGGCTCTCCCCATTTCCGTTACCGGCATGATTGGGGTGCTGCTGCTGGTCGTCCTGGGGGCGGTGCCGGGTATCCTGGAGGGTCTCTACGGCTTTTCCCAGCCGGTTTCATATTTCCTGATTGGCATTCTGACCATAGGACTGGCCGTGCATCAGTCAGGGCTGGCGGAACGAATGGCTACCTTCCTCATCCGGGGAGCCGTGGGAAAGCCGGCCCTGCTCTACATCCAGATGCTGTTCTCCTTCGCCCTCCTGACCTTTGCCCTGCCGTCGGCCAGCACCCGGGGCGCCATTATGGTGCATATCTACGCCCAGGTGCTGGAACGGTGGAACATTCCCCAGGAGCACCGGTACTACAAGGCCCTGATGCTGGCCCTGGGCTGCCTCAACCGGCTGGGGTCCACCGCCCTGCTGGCCGGCGGCATAACCCCGGTAGTGGCCTCCGCGTTGCTGGGTGACTTTTCCTGGACCGGCTGGTTCCTCCTGATGAGCATCCCCTTCTACGCCAATCTCATCATCGGGGGTTCGCTGCTGTTCCTCATGTACCGGGACGGCTTTCGTCTGCCCGTTGACCGCAATGCCGAACGGCTGCAGAGCGGCCCCATGTCGGCGGTGGAGTACAAGGCCGGCATCATCGTAATGATTACGGCCCTGCTGTGGTTCACCGATTTTGCCCACGGCCTCCATCCCGCCGTGCCAGCCCTGATTGCCATGACCTTGATCCTGACGCCGAGAATCGGCATTCTGACCTGGCAAACCTTCGAGCGTAACCTCGGCTGGACCAATTTCTTCGTAATCGCGACTTCCCTCTCCCTGGCCCACACGCTGGTAACCACCGGCGCCGCGGCCTGGCTGTCCGAAGCGCTGGTAGGCGGAACTGCCTTTGTGCAGGACAGCCCCATGATGGTGCTGGGCGTGCTCTGCCTTTTTGCGGCCTTTACCCGGCTCTTGATGCCCAACATAGCCGGCTATTTGTCCCTGTCCATACCGGTGGCCATGGCCAGCGGTGGAGCCCTGGGCCTCGACCCCCTGGTGTGCGGCATGGCGGTGGTGGTGGTGGGCGACTCCCTGGTCTATTACAGCGCGGCGGGCACAGCGTCCATCTTTATATTCCAGTTGGCCAACCTGCGTAACCCCGAAATTTTCCGCTTCGCCGTGGTAATGACCGTGGTCGCCATCGCCGTGGTGTTCCTCGTCGCCGTTCCCTACTGGACCCTTGTGGGGCACCCGCTGACCCGCTGACAGAATAACAACCGGCGCCCTGATCCGACAGGAAGACGCTTCCCTCGCCGCCTAGGGTAATCGCATGCAAGGCCTGGGAGGGTCCCGTCGTTCCTGCGAAGGCAGGAACCTCGAACTTGGCGCGCAACGCATTTCCTCTCTTGGAAGCCCCAAGAGTACGGTTTGGCGGGGGAACGCGATTGCCTTCCCTGGCCGCCTTTATCCGGTTTATCGGCTCTATGCTATACTCAATTCGTAGGTGACTGCCCAATACCTGTTCCATTGGACGTTGCTGGGTGACTGGGGCTACGAAATACGAAGAGAAACGAGGAATAACCGGCATTATTCTGGCCGGAGGACGCAGCCGCCGTCTGGGCAGGGACAAGGCCGTGGAGCCCTTCGGCGGCCAGCCGTTGATTAGCCGCGTTATTGGCCTGGTTCAAGGTCTGACCGACGAAATCGTGGTCTCCGTAGCTGACTCTGAGCGGGCCCGGGTTCTCCCCCTTGATGAGGAACACCGAATCGCCGTGGACATTTACCCCGAAGGTGGCTCCCTGGGAGGTATCTACGCCGGATTGAACGCTGCCGGCAGTGAATGGGGGCTGGCGGTAGCCTGTGACATGCCATTTCTCAATCGGAAGCTCATTGAGTATATGATGACCCTTCGGGCCGGCCATGATGCGGTCGTTCCCATGCCCGGTGACTTTCCCGAACCCACCCATTCCCTGTATTCCCGGGTTTGCCTGCCCCCCATCGAGGCCAGGCTCAAAGCCAACAATCTGAAAATCTCCGGGTTCTTTGACGACGTGCGGGTCAGATACGTGGGAGAGGAAGAGGCCCGGAAATTTGACCCCGAACTCCTCAGCTTCTTCAATGTCAACTCGTCCGAAGACCTGGACCGGGCCCAGGCGCTGATGTCCCAACAGCCGGCGTACGGGGCCCCATGACCGAGGCCAGGGAAACGGTATCCGTCCGGGTGGAGTTGTTTGGCACCCCCCGCATCCACAGCGGAACGAATGTGGTGGATCTGGCGGTGCCTTGCCCTCCCAGCCGTGGCGGCGTGGTCGCGGCCCTGGCGGGCAAGTGCCCAGCCCTGGTTGGGCATGGACTTAAAACTGACTTAACCGACTTGGAAGAAGGCTACGTGTTCAATCTGAACGGCCTTGCATTCCTGGGTGAAGCAGACTTTTTCATCAAAGAGGGTGATTCCCTGCTCCTGATTTCCAGCCAGGCCGGGGGATAAATGGCGGGAATCTCGATTCTCGGGTCATGATTCTCTATGCGTAGCTCTTAGTTGGCTCAATGTACGGTTACCACGGAAAAGCGCTGGTTGTTGACCTGACCAACCGCACTCACCGGTGGGATGCGATTGATACGGATGCCCTGCGCGAATTCATCGGCGGCATCGGGCTGGGTACCTACCTGCTTTACCGCTATTGTCAGGCCGGCGCCGACCCGCTGGGTCCGGACAATCCGCTGTTGTTCGTGGGTAGTCCCCTGGTGGGGACCCGGTTGACCACCTCCAGCAAGTTCGCCGTCCTTACCAAGTCTCCCCTCACCGGCTTCATCGCCGACTCCCTGTCCTCCAGCCACCTGGCCCCGGAGCTCAAAAAGTGCTGCGGCGATGCCCTGGTCATTGTGGGCCAGGCCAACTCCCCTACCCTTCTGCGCATCGAGGGAGACGCCACCAATCCGGAAAGGGTCACCGTCTCCTTTGAAGACGCCTCAACCCTGGCGGGGCTGACGGCCACCGACAAGGAACTTACTGTCAAGGAAAGGCTGGGAGACCGCAGATACCGGGTGGCCTGCATCGGCCCGGCCGGCGAGGCGCAGGTCAAATTCGCCTCCATCAGCAATGATGGCGGGCGCCAGGCCGGCCGGTGCGGCCTGGGCGCCGTCATGGGGTCAAAGAATGTGCTTGCTGTGGCTCTGCGGGGATACCAGGCGGTGGAAGTGGCGGAGCCGGAGTCGGTGCGCGCCTTCGGCAAGGACCTGAGCCGGCGCAGCCTGGGAGCGGCCACGGAAAAATACCGCAACCTGGGCACCATGGCCAACGTGGCTGTGTTCAACCGTCTGGGCACCCTGCCCACCCGCAACTTCCGGGAGTCCACTTTCGAAGGCGCCGAGCAGGTCAGCGGCGAGGAACTCCATCGCAAGCACCTGCATCGCAACACCGGTTGCGCCAACTGCACCATCGGATGCGAGCGAATCCTGGTGTCTCGAGACAAAAACCACGGGCAAGGCAGGGGCAAGAGCGGCGTACGCATGGAATACGAAAGCCTGTTTGCCCTGGGCCCATTATGCGGCATTCCCGATCCCGACATCGTCATCCGCGCCGCCTCAATCTGCGACGAACTGGGCATGGATACCATCAGCGCCGGGGCTACCGTCGCCTGGGCCATGGAGTGTTTCGAGCGGGGTCTGTTGCCGACCGAAGACCTCGGCGGCTTGGAACTGAAATTCGGCAATGGCGAAGCCCTGCTGCAGGTCCTGGAGGATATGGGATACCGTCGGGGGCTGGGAAATCTGCTGGCCGAGGGAAGCCGTGCCGCTGCGTCTGTAGTTGGTCATGGCTCCGAAGCGTGGGCCATGCAGGTTAAGGGACTGGAAATGCCCGGCTATGAACCCCGCAGCCTCAAGACCATGGCCCTGGGAATGGCGGTAACGCCCCGGGGCGCCTGCCACAACCGTTCCTCCGCCTACGAGGCCGACTTTTCCCATCGTGTTGACCGCCTGTCCGTGGACGAGCGCCGGGGCCGAATTGCCGCCGAAAGCGAGGACTTCGAGGCAGTCCTGGATTCCCTCATCTGGTGCAAGTTTCTGCGCCGGGCCTTCCACGATTTCTACGAAGAGTCGGCCCAGGTCTATGCCATGGTCACCGGCTGGGAAATGACAGCCGGCGAATTGCGGAGGTGCGGCGAGCGGATCAGCAACCTGAAAAAGCTGTTCAACATCCGGGAGGGCTGGACTCGCGCCGATGATTCCCTCCCGCCCCGCACCCTGGAAGAAACCTTGCCCGACGGGGTGGCGGCCGGCGTGGGCCTGACCCGCGAAGAGCTGGATTACATGATCGCCGGTTACTACCAGGCCCGGGGTTGGACGGAGGACGGCCAAATACCTGAGGGCAAGCTGGAGGAGCTGGGCCTGGCTGACTTTACCTGGGACACCGAATCTTCCCGAATGGGAAAACCTGTGTAAATGATCCCAAATAGTAGCGGCACGCGAATAGTCAGGGTGATTAGGATCAGGGCGATCGCGCTTTAGCTGACCGTCATGCTGAGCGAAGCCGAAGCATCTGAAATCTATCCCTGAAACCAACTTCACTACACGCAACCCGGGCTGAGGAGAAGGACCCTGGGCCCTTTTGCAAGCTCAGGCGTCCCTGTTCGCCACTGGTGGGCACGACATGACATTTGCCACCCGATTCTGTGTCCCCTATAGCCTGAAACTATAACGCGATTGCCCGATGACTAGGGTCGGGACAATCGCCACTTCCAATGGGCTTCCAGCTCTCTTGGTTTCTATCCTTTACCTGAAGGCTCAAAGACTAACCTCCCCTCTGGGCCGTCAATTAGCAACTTTCCCCTAACAATGGCTGCCGTGTCTGCCACTCTCAACAGGTCAAAATATCGCCTTTCCTGTTGCCTGAGGGAGTCCCCAGGGCATGCCTTTTCAGTCCATTCCATTTGCTGTGCGGCGAAATTGCCGCCGCTGAAGCGGTAGAGGCCTCGGTACCTGTTGCACCCGCCGCTTCCGTGAAGCTCTTCAGCCTGGAACTCAACGGTTACTAAGCTACCTGGGTCAACGGGAGAATCGTCCATCTCAACTAGACGCCATTCAAAATCCTGAAGGAAGAAATTAGCCCCGTGGTTAGTGTTAGTGGAGCAGCCAAGAAGGGAAGGTAATGAGAGTACGGCCACTACGACCGCCAGGAGCCCGACAGCACGGCTTCTGAATAAAGTCACTGCCAGTCTCACCGGTCCTCCCATCGCCTTAATGAAGAAAGGCCCGCCAGTACCGGCGGGCTGATGCTACCCTGTTATTGTACCATGGCAGGCCGCACTGACCCTCCAACTCTGAACAGTTACGCAACAGCTTTCCAATGGGCAAAGCCTTGCCGGTGGGATAGAATAGGTGTCAGTGTAAACGGGGAGGAAATCTTTCTATGGAAGCCCTCACAATATTGGGTATTGCCTTTGTGATGGCGTTTGTCATCTCCATCTATGGATTCTTGATTTTCTTTATTTACAAGTTGGGAAAACTTACTGAGGCCATGAACAACATTCCGGGTGAAGTGCGAAGGGGGTTGGATTCCCGTGCCACCTCACCCCGTTTGGAACAGTGATGGAACGGGAAGAACTACGGCCTATTCTCCGCCAAAAATTCCCCCCGCACCGCACTTATCTATTGCCCGCTCTCCATTTCCTGCAGGAAGAGTTGGGTTGCCTGCCCGAGTGGGCTCTGCAAACACTTTCCTGGCACCTGCGAACCCCGGCCAGCGTGGTTTACGGCGCTGCCACCAGCTACACCGAACTGCGGATTGAAGCTCCGTCAGGACGCCTCGTAAGGGTATGCACGGGCCTCAGCTGCTGGCACGGTGGCGGAAGGGAATTGCTTTCCGACCTTTCGGAGACCCTGGATGTCGTTGCCGCCAATGCCCGGCAGGACAATGACTCAACCCAGGACATGGCCCAGGACGTCGCGCAGAACGTAGCCCAGAACGTGGTCCAGAACGTAGCCCTGGAAGAAACCGCCTGCGCCTATCGGTGCCCCCTGGCTCCCCTGGTTGAAGTTGACGGGGTGTGGCTGGGACGCGCGGCCTTGCCGCAGGTGCTTGACCGCCTCAAGGAGCCGGCTAAGGGATGACCTTCGACGAACTGAAGGAACTGGCAAGGCAGCGAAGCGCCGGGTCGTCGGGAGCCAGGACGCGGGTCATGCTCCAGTTGGGACAGTGCTGCCAGGCCGTGGGTGGCGCAGAGGTGGCCCACGCGCTGGAAGAAGCATTGAAGGTCCGGCCTGACGCCGATCTCGTCATGACCGGTTGCGATGGCGCCTGCTTTGCCGCCCCCCAGGTGGTGGTTAACGATTGGGACGGATCTGCCCGCTACTACTGCCGAGTGTCGGCGAAGGAGGTTCCTGACATTGTTGCCGATTTGGGCAACGGCCAGGACTCTCCCCCTTCCCCTGACCTGGAAGGTTTCTTCACTCCCCAGCACCTCCAGGTCATGTCCTGGTGCGGCCAGTTGGTTCCGCACGACGTTCTGGAGTACGTCTCCGTCGGAGGGTATGCCAGCCTGGCCGACGCCCTCTCGCTCATGCCGGAGGAAGTGATAAAGGAAGTGCTGGAATCCGGCCTGCAGGGCCGGGGCGGCGCCTACTTTCCGCCGGCCCGCAAGTGGCAGGGGGCCAGGTCTTTTCCGGAACCCAGGTTCCTGGTGGTCAATGCCGAGGAGGGAGAGCCCGGCCTCTTCAAGGACCGCCACATCATGGAAGGTGTTCCTCATCGGCTGCTGGAAGGCGCATTGATCGCCGCCTACGCCACCGGCGCGTCCCGGTGCTTCATATACATAAACGCCGAGGCCCATCTGGCTGCGGAAAGGATGCAGCAGGCGATGGACCAGGCCCACGAATACGGGCTGGCCGGCGACGACATCCTGGGCTCAGGCTTCGGATGCGACCTGGAGATTCGGAGAGGCGCCGGAGGCTACGTCTGCGGCGAGGAAACCACCCTGCTGAACACCATCGAAGGCCGTCGCCGCGAGCCGCGGTTGCGGCCCCCCTTCCCGGTGGAATCTGGGCTGTTCCGGCAGCCGACGGTTATCAACAACGTTGAGACCCTCTCCAACCTGCCCTATATCCTGCAGCGCGGCCCTGGAAGGTACGGTCAGGTGGGGCTGGAAACGGCTCCCGGCACCAAGCTGGTCTGCCTCAGCGGCTCGGTACAACGCCCCGGCCTGGCTGAAGTACCCATGGGCGCCTCCCTCCGGCAGGTAATTTACGGCATCGGCGGCGGCTCGCCCGAGGGCAGGGAAGTCGGCCTGGTGGCCGTGGGCGGTCCCTCCAGCGGGATTTTGCCTCCCACGGAACTGGACCTGGAACTGAAACCGGGGATGCTGCACCCTTCCGGGGTAGTGATGGGCGCCGGCGGAGTGATGGTGCTGGACACTTCAGTCTCCCCCCTGGATGTGGCCCGTCGCCTGGCCGCCTACAACGCCGCCGAGTCCTGTGGAAAATGCACCCCCTGCCGCGAAGGCACCCCTCGAATCGTGGCGGCGCTAGACCGGTTGGCAACGGGGAAAAGCCCGTCGGCGGATGCGGAAGAGCTGCGTTACCTGTCGGAAATTGTAGCGGGTGCTTCCCTGTGCGGCCTGGGGCAAATGGCCGGCGGGCCCGTTAACAGCCTGCTGCACTTCTTTGGGGATGGGCTTTCTGTCCATTAGGGTGAAACCGGGGCGGCCGAATGCCGGTTGACGCGAGAAGGACGTGGCCTATGCTTCCCCCACTGTTGCCAGCCACTCATAGGACGCGGAAGTCAGCCGGTTGCCCGGTATAAGCAACCGGTTGATACTGGCAAATGCTCTATGGCAGCTCCTGCAGGATATTGTAAACCTTGCCGCTTCGTGGTCTGCGCGATGCTGAATGTTGTGCAAGTGCAGAAGGTCACGCCAGCGTAGCCGGAGTCCCACTTCCGGGTAGTTCCTGTCCGCGTCTCTGGTGATGTAGTCACTTATGTCGTTGGAGCGGCCAACCGGGGTCCTCCGCTCCTCCTGAATCATGAGCGAAGATCCAATGTCAACGGCAGCTGACCATATAAGCATGGCAATATTGCAACGGACCATCAGGTTCTCAATACCGTTTTCTTCAGGGCAATCTGGATTTTCCCGGAAAAGGGCCCCTGCGGATTCCAAGCGAGTTTGAGCAAGATTGCTATATATTGCCTGTGGGCCCGCGTCATGTGCCATACTTTTTGGTTAACCGCACTATGTCCTGGGCAACACCCAGATCCACGTCCCACACCCAGGGTTCCGGAAATAAACCTTCTTGCGCGTCTTCGAGCAGCCAGTCCATAAGCCGGTGGCCCGACTCCAGCAGCATCAGCTGCTGTTCCCTTTCACTCTGGTGGTCTAGAGCTTTTTTGCTGATTTCCCTGGTGTCGGGCTTCTTGTCTCTCAGCTTCCGTGTCTCCTCATATAACAACGCCACCGCGCCGGCCGGGTCTGTCTTGTACAGCTTGTCGGCTTCTTCTATGAAAGCGGGTATCGGCTCGGTGGTCATGGCTGGCTCCGGCTCACTACTATGAGCCTGAGGGTAAAGAAAGGGGTACAGGTTGTCAATTTCGGCTTCCGAGGTAGGGGAATTCCGGTTCGTGTATACTGCCAACCAATAGGCTGAATCCTTATCAATCAACTCTTGGACAGCAATGACTGAACCAGCTAACCAAGTCCGCATCGTCGGCATGATCGGCGTCACCCGGGAAGGTGCGGAGTCCTCCGGCGCCACCCTCAGCGTGTTTGGCGGCGGCATCAACCCGGGGGCTGAAGTGCCGGCCGGCGTTGATGGCGACTATATCCTGGAATTCGCCCGCGTACACGAGGACGCCGGATTCGACATGGTACTCACGGGGTACTCCTCCAGCACGCCTGATGGCTTCGAGGTGGCCGGCTATGCGGCAGCCCACACAACCCGCCTGGGTTACCTGATCGCCCATCGTCCCGGCTTCGTGGCGCCCACCCTGGCGGCGCGGAAAGCCGCCACCCTCGACCAGTTATCCGGGGGGCGCATCGCCCTGCACATCATTTCCGGCGGCAGCGACGCGGAGCAGGAGCGGGACGGAGATTTTCTCGACCACGATGCCCGTTACCGCCGTACCGACGAATACATGGACCTCTTGCGCCGCACCTGGACGGCCAAAGCGCCCTTCGATTACGAAGGCGAATTTTATCGCCTGACAGGGGCCAGCAGCCAGGTGCGTTGCCGCCAGCGGCCCCATCTGCCCCTGTTTTTCGGCGGCGCCTCGGACATTGCGCTGGATGTGGGCAGCCGCCGCGCCGACGTTTTTGCCCTTTGGGGAGAACCCCGTGCTGCCATCAGGGAACGGGTGGCGGATATTCGGAGCCGGGCCGGAGAGCGGGCTGGAGACATCCGCTTCAGCCTTTCGGTGCGGCCCATCCTGGGCAATACGGAGGAACAAGCCTGGCGCCGAGCCGAGGACATTCTGGCGCGGGTCCGTGAGGCCACCAGGGGAATGGTAATCTCGGGGCAGCCCGCCCGGCTGCAGTCGGTGGGGTCGCGGCGGTTGCTGGATTTTGCCGCCCAGGGAGACCTGCACGACGAGCGGCTATGGATGCCGGTTGCCGCGGCCAGCGGGGCCGCCGGCAGCACCACCTGCCTGGTGGGGACCGCTTCGCAGGTAGCCGAATCGCTTCTGGCCTATTATGACCTCGGCTGCACCACCTTCATCATCCGGGGATTTGACCCGCTGAACGACGCTCGCGAATACGGCCGGGAACTCATTCCCCGCTTGCGGGAACTGGTCGCCGGCCGCAAGTCGAATCCGGTCCATGGGCATGGGGAGTACGGCGCGCCTGCCGCTCCCCGGCCCGCAAAGGATTAGTCGTCCAGCGCCACCACTATGTAGTAACGTGGCTCGTCGCTGATAACCCGGGTTATGTGGCCCTGCCCCGTCATATCCTCCGCCAGGAGCACGTCTCCGGGGCCCACCTCCCGCTTGGTTCCGTCGCCTACTTCGACCTCGGCCCTTCCGGCCAGGGTAATGGTGTACTGGCGGCGGGGGGCGCAATGCCACTCCAGCAAATAGCCGGGCTGGGCAATGCGGATCGTTACGCCGTTGGCGCCCTGCATTGGGGTACCTTCTCCGTAAGCCCCTTCCGTGTCCACGAAGGACTCGAAGGGCGGGTTCAGGTCTTCCAGGTGTGACTGGCCGTCCGGGCCGGTATAGCATCGTACAAAGTTAGGCATGGTAGCTCCTCAAGTCGGATTGTCCGGGTTTGTTTCCGGTGGGCTGTATAGCCGTTCCCTATTCTCTATAGGGCGGTGCATGGCGTCAAGCTTGAACCGCCGGGGTGTCTGGGACTTTCCATTCTTCGGCTTGCCCCAATCATCCTGGGTGGTAGGGGCGCACAGACGTAGGCCCCTGCGGGACGAACCATGAACCGGCGGATTTTCGACAGCCTCGCGGTGAGCGGAAAAGTCACCCCACGATCCTATAGATTGCACCTGTCAGAAACTATCTCAAAAGTCCCCTCTCCCTCTGGGAGAAGGTTAGGGTGAGGGCGAACAGGTAGCATGGAGAGCGTCTTGATACATCCATCACCGGTCTTGAGCGGTTTTGAGGTTGTTGACTAGCGCCCTGCGCCTCCCATGTCCCCCCAATCAGCGCCTCATCAATCTCTGGTATCATGCTTTGAGCATCCGATTTCCCCGGGTTGCCGTAAATAATGGTATATCCCGTTTCTCGAAAACGGTAAGTATGAGGCGTCCGCATTGACTATTCCTGTTCGCACCACAATCTTCCGGGCAGACCGGCGCCTGCGCACCCTGTCGGTGGCAGCGGCTCTGGGGTTAACGGTACTGGTTTTGGCCCTTGCCTGTGGCCCGGGGGCCGCCCCTGAACCTCCGGCCTCCACAGTCCAGTCAACCGGGGGAACGGCTTCGCAAGCATCCGCCGGCGCTGACGGGAATACCGGTGGGGCCCCGGCCGGCGTCGCGGCTGAGGCGCCGGAATCCGTGCCAACGACGGCAGCTACTGAAACTAATGAACAGGCTCCGGCCGCAGATACTGCCCCTTCCCTGGTCCAGGAATCTGGAGGCCAGGGGCAGCCCACTGCCTCCCCGGCAATGGAAGAAGCGACTCCCACCATCATTCCCGTTACCGAACCTGCTCCTACGGCGACGCCCTCGGTCAGCCAGTTGGCCGCCGTGGTGGAGGCGAACCCTCCCGCCATTACACCGGAACCGGAAGTCGAGCCCACCGCGCAACCTGTGCGGGAAGTCGCCGAGGGTCCCCTGGCCGCCGATCCGGTGGGCATCTACGCCTGGATCAACTCCGAGCCATTGACCCTGGAGCAACTGCGCGGCAAGGTCGTCCTTGTGGACTTCTGGACCTATACCTGCGTTAACTGCATTCGCACCTTCCCGTACCTGAAACTCTGGCATTCTCGCTACGCCGACGACGGGCTCGTAATCCTGGGGATACATACGCCGGAGTTCGAGTTTGAGAAAAACTACTGGAACGTTCTGGAAGCCACCGAGGAAAACGGCATTGCCTGGCCCGTGGCCCAGGACAACGACTTTGCGACCTGGGATGCTTATGAAAATCGGTTCTGGCCGGCCAAGTACCTGATAGACCAGGACGGTGTTATCCGGTACACCCATTTTGGCGAAGGACAATACGCCGAAACCGAGGAGGAGATTCGCAAGCTCCTGGCCGAAGCCGGCGCCGATCTCTCCGATGATCTGGAGCTTCCCGACGACCAGGCGCTCGACCCGGGCTACCTGGGTACGTTGGGCGCCCAGGTCACTCCCGAGCTTTACGCCGGTTACCAGCGGAATGTTAACTCCCTGATGAGCGGCTTCCGGCCTTACGTCAATCAATTGCCGTTTTACGAAAACGTTGGCGGCCTGACTAACTTTGAGGCTCCGAGAGAGCTGGAACCCCATCTGATCTATTACCACGGCTCCTGGCAGGTGGGCTTTGAAAACACGAAGCATGCTCGCACCACCACCGACTATGAGGACTACCTGTTGGTGAGCTTCTCCGCCAAGAGCGTGAACGCCGTGATGACCTCCTTCTCCGAGGAACCTTACCGGGTGCGAGTAACGATGGACGGTGAATACCTTACGGAGGAGAACAAGGGTCTCGACGTTCAGATAGCCGAGGACGGGGAAAGCTACCTGGTGGTGGACCAGCCCCGCCTCTACGAGATAATCAACAACCCCGAATACACGCAAGACCGGGTGCTGCGGTTGAGCTCCAACTCGCCGGACTTTGAAATCTTTGCCTTCACCTTCGGCGTTTACCAGGGGGAAGGTCCGTGACGGCGCTTCATCGCCTTGCCCCTCAGCTTGGGCGGGTCTATGCGCTGCTGTTGGCCGGACTGGCGCTTTCCTCTATGATTGCCGCCGCCGGTTGCAGCGCCGCCTCTTCCACGGCAACGCCGGTTCCACCAGTTCCCGAGGTTCCGGCGGCTCCGGTGGTCCAGCCCGCAACCCAGGCCGAAATGCAACCTGCGACCCTACCGGCGCTCCAGCCGGCGACCAATTCTGAGCCCCGGCCCGAAACCCGTCCGGCGACCTCTGCCTCGGAAGCTTCCCCCGCGGATTCTAAAGCATCCGGAAAGAATCCCTCCTTCCCCGCCGAGGGAGAAGGGGACATCGAACCCATCTTGGCCACCACGGTGCTGAATCCAGGAACCCAGCGGGTATCCTTCCTTCTCGTCGGGCCCAGGGCCATCGTCAAAGCTCCCCAGGCTACCGTCTCGGCGGCTTACGTGGGTGACGCCCAGGGCGGACCCGCCGGTTCTGCACAGGAGACCCGCGCCGTCTATCACGGGTGGCCTTACGGGATCAGGGGCGCTTACAGCGCTGAACTGGATTTCGACAAGCCCGGCGCCTGGCGATTGGACGTGGGCGTGGATGAAGGGGACGTTATAGGCACCGCCGTCATCGAGTTGGACGTGGTTGAGGATTCGCCCATTCCCGCCATCGGGGAACGCCCTCCCCTCAGCAAAACCAAGACCCTGTCCGACGTTTCCGGTATTGAGAAGTTGACCACCGACTACACGCCGGACGAGGAGATGTACCGCATTTCAGTAGCCGAGGCCATCGAAAGCCCGCGCCCCTCGGTGGTTGTATTCTCTTCCCCCGCCTTCTGCACCAGCCCCACCTGCGGCCCCCAGTTGGAAACGGTCAAGGAATTGCGGGCAACCTACCAGGACCGGGCCGATTTCGTACACGTGGAAATCTATGACCTTCCCGATGAGATCCAGGGAGACCTGAGCCGCGCCACCTTGGTCGAGGCTGTGGATGAATGGGGGTTCTCCTCCCTTCCCCACTGGTTTAACGAGTCCTGGGTCTTCATCATCAACGGCGGGGGTCTCGTCGAACAGCGATTCGAGGGTTATGCCACGTTTACGGAACTGGAGGCGGCGCTGAAGCTGGTCCTTGCCGAAGGATAGTCGGCCTTGCGTATATCGAAATCCCACCAGCGGAAAAGCGTTCCAATGTTGGGAGAGCCTGAACAAGTCCCCTCTCCCCTGGTGGGAGAGGGTTAGGGTGAGGGGGATTGGTCAATTTCAGGCTACCACCCCCATCCAGCCAAGGGCGGACGTGGACGCCTGTCCTTCCCTCATTAAAGGAGAAAGCCATTGTGCAGAGGTTCCTGCCTGTAGGGGCGGGTTTCAAACCCGCCCCTGCTGCCCTTTCAGGCCGTGGTTCCGCCAATGCCGCATGATACGGAACCCTACTTCAATGGGGTAGCGTTCCGTTTAGTGGTATGGCAGCCGGGACGGTAGGGGCAGCCCTTGTGGCTGCCCTGTTTTGCCTCAAGCTCACCAGATTGGGAACCCTGCTTCAGTAGAGAAAACTTGCCCGCCTGACCCGGTTACAGTAGGATAGGCAAAACCCATGGGCGCAAGGAGATTGCCAAATGCCAGGAAGTCCCGGCCAGACCTACTCCGCCGACATCACCCTCAACGTCAACGGGCAGAGTCATAGCCTCCAGGTTCGGCACCACTGGACATTGCTGGACGTAATACGGGAGCAACTGGATTTGACGGGCTCCAAAAAGGGATGTGATCGGGGAGAGTGCGGCTCTTGCACCGTGCTGCTGGATGGGAAACCCGTCTACGCCTGCCAGCTTCTGGCCCTGCAGGTGGGCAACCGCCCCGTCATAACCATCGAGGGCCTGGGCGACGGCTCCCCGGTTCCGGAGGGTATGGACCCGGTTCAGCGAGCTTTCCTGGAAAACGATGGAGGCCAGTGCGGCTTTTGCACTCCCGGCTTTGTCATGTCCACCCGCGCCCTGCTGGACAGCAATCCCAACCCTACCGACGATGAAATCCGCCAGGCCCTTGCCGGCAACCTCTGTCGGTGCAACGCCTATGGGCGCATCCTGGAATCAGTCCGGGCTCTGCGGCAGGATCAGGGCTAAGAAACTACCCCAAAATCCCCTTCCACCTTCGTGAGGGCAGGTTGGAATGGGGTAGGAAGCCACTTACCGTAGGGGCGGTTCGCGAACCGCCCCTACACATGACCAGCGAGTTTCATACAGTGAACGGACAACCGGGACATATTAAAACGTGACATATTCAGATGTTAACTAATAGGTGCTGAGAA
>VXOH01000062.1:14944-39402 GCA_009840135.1 Chloroflexota bacterium
ACACCCACAAACTCCCATACCCCCTGGGTGTTGGTGTTTTTTTTTGGTTTTGTAAGCCACTCCCGTTCGGGCCTATGCGCCACCCCCCCCTACTCCAACGCATTGAGTTCCTTCCAGTGCCGGGACAACGGTGACTTATTCAACGGTGACTTAGTCAGAGGTTACCTAAGGGGTGCGGACAAATTCAAGGCAGAAACTTCGCAGCGCCCTTTTTCGTCGTTCCCGCGAAGGCGTCCGCCTCAGGCGGATCGCCCACTGGAGTCAATATCACGGCTGACTCAGGTAGAAAAGGTCAATTTGTCCACACTCCCTGAGAAACTACCCAAAAGTCCCTTCTCCATCCGGGAGAAGGGACTTTTGAGGGCGAACAGGTAGCATGGCTATCCCGTTGGGACAGCCACCCCCGTTATTGAGAGGGTTTCTACGTAAACTGGTACTCCTGGGTTGAAACTATCAGCTGGAGTACCTGCCCCACCTGCTGGTCAAAATCGTCGCCCTGGGTGGATATGCTCCCCTCCTGGCCCAGGTGGTTCAGGAACAGGTCCCGTGTCTCGTCCATCAACTGGTAACCGCCCAGCATTTCCAGGCAGCCGTCCAGCAACTCGTTGGCCGACACCGAGGGCCCGGAATCGCTGAACCTCTGCACCACCGCCTGGATACCCGGGGCTTCCACTCGGCCCATCTCGCTGGCAGCGTAGTTCACCCGCTCCACCAGGGTGCCGCTGTCAATCCATTCCTTGCCCGTGTGCCAGCCCTCCACCGTGGGAGGATTCATCAGGTCCTGGCCCATGTACCGGATCTCCAGGGCCATGTCGTACATGCGGGGCTTGGGGTTGGTAAAGTCGCCCATGAACCTCAGGGTGCTGCACACCAGCTCAGCCGGACTCTTTACCTTGGAAAAGCGGGCTTCCTTGAAGAAATCCGAGTTGAACAGCACCCGCAGCATGGACCGGATTTCGTAACCGGAGCGGAAATACTCTTCCTCCAGCAGCTTTATGGCCGCCAAGTCCCGGGGCGGAGTGTCCTGCCAGGCCGGCACCTGGGGTTCGTCGGCCACGAAGAAGTTGTACAGGTGTCGGGAAATGAAGCGGGCGGTAGCCGGCTGCTTGGCGACTATGCGGATAATGTCGTGCCCGTTGAAATCGCCCGTTTCGCCCAGGAATGTCTTCTCGCCGTCTATATGGTCGCGCCGGTTATAGAGGAATTGGTTGAAGTACCGGCCGTAGGGATAGCGGGGCATCCCGTTGCCCACGGTCCAGCCGGTGAAGGCCTGGGCGCAGGCCTTGACGTCTTCCTCGGTGTAATTGGGCTCCCCGTCCATGCCCACACCCATGGAGAACAGCTCCAGCAACTCCCGCCCCCAGTTCTCGTTTACGGCGTCCTTGTGGCTCAGCTGGTTGTCCAGGTAGTAAAGCATGGCCGGATTGGTGGCCATGCGGAGCAGCAGCTCGTCGAATCGGCCCAGGCCGTGGTCCCGGAAGTGCTCCAACTGCTCCAGGATGTTGTGTGGGGCCATTATCTTGGAGTCGCCAACGCAGAAGATGCTGTGCCAGAATAGGCACAACTTTTCCTGGAGCTGGCGAGGAGAATTGACCATGCGGTAGGTCCAGTAGCCCTGGTTGGCTGCCAGGTAACCCATGTCCCTCCAGCCCATGTACCGCTGCATTACGTCGGTTTCAAGCTCGGGCTGGTCATCGGGATACAGCAGTTCCTCCACTGTGGCTTCGTAGCCCCTGGCCGCCCGATGTTCAAGTTCGGAATAGGGTGCGCCAAATCCGGCCCGACGCATCAGGTGGGCCATAAGGAGGGTGTCTTTGTCTGCCATACTAATTCTCCAGGGCAAAAGCCTCTAAACGTCTTGGCCCATTTTACTCGATTTGAAACCAATTGTCTGCCGGACTTCAGCCCCGGGTAGCGTTGCAATTTTGGTGGTTTATAGCCGGTAGGGGCGGGTTTCAAACCCGCCCTGGCTACATTTCGACCGTTCTGCCTGGGCAATACCATCCAAAAATAGACCGCTTCCACAGCCTGGTAGGCCAACAACATTGGTTCGACGGTTAGAACGGGAGTCCGTTCGTGGTGAGCTTGTCGAACCATGAATCGGCGGCCCTTCGACAGGCTCAGGGTGAGCGGAACATAACCCATCATTCCAAGGCTACTAGACTACCAGGGCAGGGCAAACGCGCGTTAATTGACTGTCATGCTTGTATATTGGAATGCTCTGCCATGACACGGAGGAGACTCTGCTCAACAACAGAAAGCCGATCATTCATGAGGAGTACGGTAACGGACACGGACCATCCAGTTCGAACGTTATACCGGGACCTGACAGCAAGACCCCACGTGGCCCATTTGGTCCATCAAGCCCGCTCCTCGGCTTGAGTGAGGCGGCTGACCCTGCCGCGATTTCCAGGCCAAATTAAGACCCCGCTGCCTGCAAAAGCAGCGGGGTTTTTCCATCTCAGGATGGTGTGGTCTAGTGGACGTGGCCGGCGTGGTCGTGGACGTGATGCTCATGGCCGTCACATTCGTGGATATCGTGGACGTGACCGGGTTCGTCGCCGTGATGCTCGTGGGTATCGCACTCGTGGATGTCGTGAACCTGCATCGGTTACCTCCATGAAACGTTGCCGTTTCTTGATAATTTTGATACTGCCTGCTTTGCCCGCTCGGTTCCTTGCAAAGCCTTACACTTCAATTGAAACATCGCCGAAAATCGCCTGTCAAGACCAAAATCTCAATTACTTCGGTTTTCCCTATTGAAGTGATTACCCTTATTGATACTAGGAATCCATTTCGTCCTCGAAAACGGCGCGTGGATTGTCTCGATACGGCATCTGCCGACAGGGTCCTGCGGACGCTTGCTTTCGCCGGCAATCGCCCTGCCATTACCGACAAATCCGGCCCCATAGGGTATAATCCGCTGAATCCAAAATCGGATAAGCGAGAAACAATGAGCAAACTGTTGGACCTGTTGCAAAGAATCAGTGACGGCTCTCCGGCCCCCCTGGGGTTCGGGGCCTCCAGGGCGGAAAGCGTGCCGGGGATGGTGCTGGTGGGGCGTGCCGGACGGCCCGGTACGGGTCGCCGGCCCAGCGGCGTGCCCGACGCCGCTTCCAGTCTTGATGCGGTAATAGTTGACGGCGCCAGCGGCTCGGACTATATCAAGCAACTGGGCGCATTGATGTCCGAGCTGCCCTGGGGTCCATACCTGAACTCCCCCTCAGATGAGGATGCCCAGGCCAGCAGGGACTGCGGGGCGGATGTGCTGGCCTTCTCCCTGGAGAGCGGAGTCGCCGCCATTTCGGGCGAAGACGACCTGGCCCGTCTCGTCTCCGTGACCGGCGACCTTTCGGACCGGGAATTGAGGGCCGTGTCGGCCCTGCCTGTTGACGGCTTCATTCTGGATATGACCGGCGTATCGGGCGAGTGGACCCTGCAGGACCTGGTCTCCGTCGGAAGCATGACCCGTCGCACCGATAAGCACGTCCTGGTGCAGGTGTCCGCCGCGCCGGCCAAGTCGGATCTGGAAGCGCTGCGGGATATGGGCGCCGGCGGCCTGATAATTGAGGTTACTACCGGTAACTCCGCTGAACTTGCCGCGCTCAAGGCCGATTTGCTGGGTATGGCCCGGCCCCGGCCTCGCCGCAGGGACAGGATTCGGGCTACGGTACCCGGTTCCGGTTTTACGCCGTCCCGTCCTCCCGACCACGATGACGACGGCGATGATGACGACTACGACGAATAACCCGCAGGTTGTGAGCCCCGCGCTGCCAGGAATATGCCCTTAGCCCAGCGCCCTTAATAGTCCAACAAGTTTGCTCGGATGGGTTGGGGCTAAACCGTCGTTCCCGCGCAGGCGGGAACCTCGCAGAAAATTATGGCCCCCGTTTCTCGCCAGAATGGAGTTACACTGTTGTTACTCATCATTCCAATCTTGTTTATCCATTAGTCTAGTGTCCTTAGTCCGGCGTCTTTGGTACCGCGTACCAGTGCCGGCTTTACCTGCTCAACCATTACTATTACGATTGCTGTGAGATGCTGTTCAGCTCTTTCGAACTTCTCCTCTACGACCCGGCCAGCTTCCTTAGACTTACCGTTCTGGTGATGTTTGCCCTCTTGACGGCCATCACCATCCACGAGTTCAGTCACTCATTGGTTGCCACGGTGCTTGGCGACGGCACATCCCGCCACCTGGGACGCCTCTCGTTGAATCCCATCAAGCACCTGGATCCCAGCGGTACCGTCATGCTGCTGGTGGTGGGGTTCGGTTGGGGCAAGCCCGTCCCCGTCAACCATCACAATCTGCGCGGCCCCGTTGCCATCACCCTGGTGGCCGCCGCCGGCCCCCTGTCCAACCTGGCCCTGGCCTTCCTGGCGGCCATACCGGTTAAACTGGGTCTGCTGGGCTGGAGCGGGGCTACCCTCGGCCGGGCCAACTACGTGCTGACCGGCGGCCTCCGGGAAGGCTTGTCCGACATCGTCGGCATGGTGATACTGTTTAACATAATATTGGCAATCTTCAATCTGATTCCCGTGGCCCCCCTGGATGGCTCCAAGGTGCTGGGGGGCCTCCTGCCCGACGGCGCTCGGGAGAGCTACGCCAGGTTTGAGCGATTCGGGCCGCTGATCCTGCTGGGCATCATTCTGGGCGACTACCTCCTGAACTTGGGCATCCTTTGGACCATCATGGGCCCCATCGTTCGGACCCTTATAACCCTGGCCACCGGCTACTAGCCCCCGCCCAAAAGGTATTATCAATCCCTTCTCTCTTGAAGGGGGAAGTCAGAGAAAGGGTAAAATCCCGTCGTTCCTGCGAAGGCAGGAACCTCGCTCGGGGGCAACAATCCGCTCATCCTGAGCCTGTCGAAGCATCTACCTTAACTTGTCGAAGGATTCTCCCTTCGTGAATCTTCGTGTCCCTTCGTGGATAAACTATGGTTAAAGAACAACCCGCCGATTTCAACGTCAGCTTCCACCTGGCCCGCTTCCACCGGGTATCCCGCCGCTATGGCCGCGCCATCCGGCTTCACCAGGAAGCCCTGGCCCAGCGGGAGAGCGCCTACGGCTCCGACCACCCCGAAACCCTGCGCAGCTGTACCGCCCTGGCCAACAGCTTCTACGCCGCCGGCCACTTCCAGATTGCCCTGGACCTTTTTCAGGTAACCCTGGAGCGCCGCACAAAGACCCTCGGGCCCGAACACCCCGATACCTTGCGAAGCCGGGGCAGCCTGGGAAACTGCTATCACGCCACTGGGGACTACGGGACCGCCGTCCGCTTGCACCGCGAAACCCTGGCCCTGCGCGAACGCATCCTCGGCCCCGACCATCCCAGCACCCAGGCCAGCCGCAACAACCTCGCCAAGGCCGAACAGGCCCTGCAAGATTCGAAAGCAAGGTAATTGCTGCAAATTTCTTTGCCCATTGACAGGCTGACTGGCGTAGGTATTCGGTGATTTCGGGTAGAATTTACCGCCTGGCATGTCATCCTGAGCGAAGCGAAGGATCTGAAATCGCAGAAAATAAGGTTATTGCCTCTCCGAAAGCATCACAAGGGGACCGTTTCAGATAGCAGCGTTCCGTGTTAGGTGGTCTGGGGGTCGTAATAGTAGGGGCAGACCTATGTGTCTGCCCTGGTCTCACCCACGAAACCACCTGAATTGGAACGCTACCGTTTCAGATTCTTCATGGAGTTTATCCTTAGCCGAGCCGAAGGGTTCAGAATGAAATTCCAACAGCGTAACTTCAGCACTGAATACCTGCCCTTGTCAGCCCTGGACGGGAGAAGACCAGGATAGGAGTAAAAGTGGCCCCTTCAATTACGCCAGTCGCCCCGACGCCAACCGGGTTACCATCGAAGAAACCTGCTCGTTATGCTCCATTTCATGTTCAAAAAGATGATAGAGGAACCACTCCGGCGTCGCTTGGTAGGTGGCGTCCAGCGGGTCCGGTAGTAGTGTCTGCCCCTCGGTTGCTGTCAATCCTTTGACCTCCTCCAGAACACTTCCCTGCTTTTGTCCAGCCGGGCAAGGTGCTCCTCCAGCGCCACCTCCCTCACGACCGTTATCCGCCCCGTCTTTTCGTACTCCGGCTGCAGCGGAAAGTCTGCCAGCACCGCCGGCGGCATCTCCGTTAATCCCCTGATATTGTTCCATAGCCACCCCATTTCCACTTCCGCTATGTGGTAAAGGAGAGACCCGATGGCGTTCCCATTCTGGTCAGGACTCTCCCAATCGAGCGTATGCTGGTCCAGCCCTTCGATAAGCCCCAGGGTTCGCTTCCGTGCCTCCCCCATGGCCCACAACCACTGCCCGACAATGGGGTCACACCCGGGGAGCGGGCTTACTTCATACCGTTCCACTCCTTGATTCTCGCTGCCAGTTGAAACCTCGGAGTTGCCAATTTCCTGCCTGTTGCCCATGAGCCATGGATGGGCAATCGCCTCAATTCGTAACTTCTAACTTCTAACTTCTAACTCATAACTGCTAATTGTCCGCCGCCACCGCCTCGAGAACCGGCGCCGCCACGTACCGGTCCAGAAAATGGGCCATCGCCTCAACAATGGCCGGGCTGAACTGCGGGTCCCCGTCAAACATGTGGTCCTGGTGGGCGAACAGCCTCAAATCGGTTGGAACCCCAGCCTCTTCCAGGGCCGCGAACATCCGCATGGTCATCTGGTGCGGCACCCGGTCGTCGTCGGTACCGTGGACCAGCAGCGTCGGCGGATAGTCGGAGTTAACCCTTTCCACCGGATTTGCGGCGGTGATGGCGGCATCCGAGGAATCATTGGCCGTGTACGGCTGCAACGGCTCCCGCCGGAAATACTCCCGAATGTCCGACGCG
Organism: Chloroflexota bacterium; assembly: GCA_009840135.1. GTDB lineage: Bacteria > Chloroflexota > Dehalococcoidia > Lucifugimonadales > UBA3495 > Bin22. Next base: position 21,788 of record VXOH01000062.1, read on the forward strand.
GGGGCCACGCCGATGACTGCTGATATCCTGCTGCTGTAACCCGCGTTGGGCACGGCATCAGGGCCGTCGCCGTCAAACTCCGTGCTCCCGTTGGTAGCCGCCGCCAGCAGCGACAAATGCCCGCCAGCCGACTTGCCCCCCAGGGCAATCCGTTCCGGGTCAATTCCCAGGCTGTCGGCATTCGCCCGCATCCACCGCAGCATGGCCTTCACGTCCTGGATCGCCGCCGGCCATATCGCCTGTTCCATAATCCGGTAGGTGGCGGTGATGCAAACGTAGCCCCGTTCCGCCATGGGAATGCCGTAGCGTTCCTTCAGCGGCTCATGGTTGGCCGTAACCCACCCGCCCCCGGGGATAAACAGCAGCCCCGGCGCCTGCCCCGACGAGTCCGCCGGTCGCGATATATCCGCTGCCAGCGCATACCCATTGGTGGTGGGAATCATCACGTTCTCTTCAACAGTTACGTTGGGCATGGTTATGACCCTCCTTCATCGCTGTTATTTTCGCTAATCTTGCTGTCCCTCGTCTGGGCTGACAACCTCTTCACCCCTCCCGGTCCCTTCTGGCAAGCTCCGCCTCCAGCTCCCGAACCCGGGCTTCTGCCGCCATGCGCCCTTCTCTTTCCACTTCACGGGCCGCCCTTTCCACTTCACGGGCCGCCCGCTCCGATTCAAAACTCGCTATGTGCCTTCCGGTCTTGGGGTCAAACCACGTCAGGTCTTCGTTTTCCCACCTCAGGTACAGGTCCAGCGCAGGACTGTAGCCTTGCAGCGCCCCATCGGCTAGGGTTTCTATTGGAATTTCCTGATACTCGCCATTGACCAGCAGGTCGCCCGCCAGCCTGGTCCCGTAATAGTTGCCCGTCTCATCAAACCGCCAGTATTCGGGGATTCCCATGGCCAGGTAGTCCTCCCGTTTGGCCCACCGGTCCCGTCGCCACGTCCCCCTCGACGCAACCTCCAGCACAAAATCGGGTGGCTTGCCCTGCAGGGAAATGATGTAGGCATTGTTCTCCTTGTACTGTGCCGAACTCGCTCCAAAGGCAATAAGCAGGTCCGGAATTCTCCACTCCCGTCGCGGTGCTCCCCGCGCGCTGAGCAGGTACCTTTCCGCCTTGATGACCGTGGTTTCCGGGTTCCCGAAGTGGTGCTTTAATAGATACACGGAGCCGTTGTCGCCCAGGTACTGGAAACTGGTCATTTCCCCGTTCTTGTGCTTCGGCGGGTCCGGTATGAATACCTGCCGCCGACGCTCCTGTTTAGTTTTCTCGGGCTGTTTGGTGGTCATGTCGGACCTCGTTACCCATTCAGTTACTGGGTTCCTGCTCATAGAATTGTACCACTCCGGTGGACACCAATGGCGACTGTTCTTGCCTATGACCGGGCAATCGCATTATGGCTTGAGGAAGGCCCGTTGCTCCCGCATCGCCGGGAACCTCTCTCCCCTGTAACTCCCAATTGCCAGATCCAAGCTCTCAACTCTTAACTCCCAAATCCACCGGCACTTCCCTCCTGCCACCCCGCATGACCCATCCCCACCTTTATTTGTACATTTGTACATGGCCCGAATGTCCCGACGGACCGGGCCAAATCCGACCCAATACCGGAGGAGTGCGCATTGTATGGCCAGATCCAAAGACACCGCCCGGAAGACTCCCCATGTAAACGCCCGGCAGCCCTGCAAATCGGTTGCCAGTCTTCCAGTCCACCGTGTTCCGTCGTGTGAAATTGATGACACCGGCTCCGATACCGAAATTGCCCCTTTCTCCATGCGCCAGGAGTCGGCGCTCCCCGCAGGTGAGCCAGGCCATGCGCCCACACTCAGCTGGAGGTCTTTGGTAGGGGCAGACCTGCGTGTCTGCCCTGGTCAAGAGACAAGGTCATCGGCCTGATCAATCTCCCCTCTCCCTGTAGGGGCGCATGACCATGCGCTCTGGGCCGGAAGTGAGGGCCCATGTGTTAAAATCCACTTCGGCCCGAAACACCGAAATCAAACACAACGGAGGACTTACCAGCATGAATGTAATGCAGGCCGTGGCCCGGATTCTGAAACTCGAAGGGGTGGAGTGGGTCTCCTGCTTCCCTTCCAACCAGCTAATCGAACACGTCGCCCAGGAGGGCATCCGCACCATCATGTTCCGCCAGGAACGTGGGGCTCTTATGGCCGCCGACGGCTTCAGCCGCCTCAACGGTCGCCAGAAGTTCGGCGTAACCATCACCCAGGGCGGCCCCGGCTCCGAAAACTCCATGGGCGGCCTGGCCCAGGCCTACAGCGACAACGTGCCCATCCTCTATCTGCCCGGCGGCCCGGCCATGAGCCAGTACTCCGTCAAGCCCAACTTCTCCCCGGTCCGCACCTACGCCACCGTCTCCAAGTTCGGCGAGGTAATCACCCAGCCCGGCCAGGTGGCCGGCGTCATGCGCCGCGCCTTCCACGCCCTGCGCAACGGTCGCCCCGGCCCGGTTATCGTCGAGATTCCCGCCGACATCGGGACCCTGGAAGTCCCCGATGCCGCCATGAACTACAACCCGCCTAAGCGCATGCGCCAGGCCCCCGAGGCCAGCGATGTCAAGGAAGCCGTCAACCTGCTCCTCAACGCCCGCAAGCCCGTCATCTGGTCCGGCATGGGCGTCCTCATGGCCGACGCCACCGAGGAACTCCAGGAGTTCGCCGAACTTGCCGAGATTCCCGTTTACTGCACCATGCCCGGCAAGTCATCCTTTGATGAGCGCCACCCCCTGGCCCTGGGCTCCGGCAGCAGCGCCACCTCCCTCCCTGCCCGCACCTGGCTCCAGGAGTCCGACGTTCTCTTCGCCGTGGGCTCCAGCATGACCCGCACCAGCTACGGCCAGCCCATCCCCGACGGCAAGGTAATCATCCACAACGTGGAGAGCATTGACGACATCAACAAGGACTTCTCCGTTGATGTGGGGCTGCCCGGCGACGCCAAGTTGACCCTCAAGGCCATGATTGCCGAGGTCAAGGCCCAGGCCGGCGACAACGGCCGCAAGGGGACCACCGACGTTGCCGACCAGATTGCCAAAATCCGCGACACCTGGATGGCCGAGTGGGAGGACATCCTCAAGACCGACGAGACTCCCATCAGCCACTACCGCGTCATCGGCGAACTGGAGCGCACCCTGGACAAGGTGAACAGCATCGTTACCCACGACGCCGGCGCTCCCCGCGACACCATGATGCCCTTCTACACCGGTACCACCCCTCACAGCTACATCGGCTGGGGCAAGACCACCCACCTGGGTTATGGCATTCCCCTGATGATCGGCGCCAAGCTGGCCCGCCCCGACAAGTTCTGCCTCAACTTCATGGGTGACGGCGCCTTTGGCATGTCCGGTCTGGACATTGAGACTGCCGTGCGGGCCAACGCCCCCATCACCACCATCCTGCTGAACAACGGAGGCATGGCCACCTACCCCGGCGGCTACCCCACCGCCAACGAACTGTACGGGGCCACCCGCATGAGCGGCGACTACGCCAAGATTGCCGAGGGCATGGGCGCGGTGGGCATCACCGTAACCCAGCCCGGCGACGTTGCTGCCGCCCTGATGCAGGCCCGCCAGCACAACGCCGAGGGCCGCACCGTCCTCATCGACATCCACACCGGTCTCGAAGCCCGCCGCTCCAGCTTCTAGCTAGCTGGGGAACATGGCGGGCCTGGAAACCACTGTAGGGGCGCACAGATGTGCGCCCCTGCCCTTCGCAGGGAATGGAGGCAACTGAATGGGGCAGGGATCATAGGGAATGCAGGACAAACTCGTCGAGATACTGCTTTATGTCCTTGTTTCGGTAGTAGCACTCTTCTTGTTGGTCGCAGTACTGGATTGGCTCCTGCCCGAGGCCGCGCCGCTGGGGGACTGGGCGGACACTGCCCTGGCCGTGGTAACCATTTTGGCCATACTGGTTGGCGGCCTCTTTGCCGCCGTCAAGCTTGAGCTTTTTCGGGACTTTGAGCCGCATCTGACGATTACACACTCCATCAACCACCGGCGTGTTGGGGGAAGCTATGTCCATATAGACGTAACGGTTGAACTCTGTAACAGCTCCAAGGTAAAGGTCGACCTCCTCAAGGGTTTCTTAGTCCTTCAGAGTATTTCCCCTGCCACCGACGAAGAAATTGAAGAAATATATGACGAAGCATTCTTGGGCGAATATGTTGAAGACTTCAGTTGGCCTGTTCTTGAAGAAGAAATTCGAGAGTGGGGTGAAGGCGAATTAACTATAGAACCGGGAGAAGTACACAGAGAGGTATTGGAATTCATCATTGCCAACGAAATCCAAACTGTCCAAGTCTATACCTTCTACTACAACCCCAGAGTCTCTGAAGAATTAACCGGATGGAGCATGGGAACTGTCTATGATATTATTCACTAAATACAGTGTAAGCATGAGGCGAATTGTGGCTGATTCAAAGAATCAAGACTCATGGGTTTCGAGCAAGGATGCGGGACCAAAGAGTTCGCCGCCTCGTAGGGCGCCTTCAAGGGATGCTCCGGTTCGAAGGGGCATGGGCCCCAAAAAAATACCCCCCAAGCCTTGGCCCGCTGGCAAACCACCCGGCGGCAAGCTCCCCTCCGATTCATAGGGGGTATGCCTCGCGTTACCCAACTGGGCGCCGCCACGGCACGACGCCCTTGTTCTTTCCCCAGCCCCCACCCTATAATCCCTCTAACGTCCTTAGGAAGTCAGACCGATGCCTCCAACCACAGCCGGCCACATAACCGTCCTCAACCCCACCGCTCCCCCGCGGGAACTGCGCACGGCTATGGCGTTGAGGCCCCACGACCTGCGGGGCAAGGCCGTGGGCTTCCTCTGGAACAGTAAGCCCAATGGCGACGTCCTGTTCCAGCGCCTGGAACAACTGCTGCGGGAGAAGTACGAGATTCCCTCGACCCTCTACCGCCGCAAGCCCACGGCCTCTATCCCCGCGGAAACCGTAGCCATTGAGGAGATGGCCGCCACCGTGCAGGTCGCCATCGTGGGCCTGGGCGATTGAGGCTCCTGCACGTCGTGGAGTATCCACGACGCGGTGGAACTGGAACGGCGGGGCGTCCCCACTGTTACTGTCTGCAGCCACCTCTTTGAAAGGCTGGGCAACGTCGAACGCCGCTCCCTGGGCATGCCCGACCTGCCCATGGCTATAGCCCACCACCCCATCGGCGGGGTGGCGCCGGACACGGCCATCGCCAAGGCTGACGCCCTGTTCAGTGCAATAGAGGCGGCGCTGACAAAGGGTTAGAAACTGTCGGAGGAGTCCCTTCCCCCTCGATGGGGGAAGGTTAGGATGGGGGTGACTTTCACCCATAAACTGTCCGTGTTACCGAAGTGCCCATGCGCCACTACCTCGCCCTTCCTTTCCCGACGGAGGCTCACATTGGTCCAACTGCAATCCCAGCGCCTTGAACTGCCCGACGACTACGACTCCATCCAACAACTCTACCTTGAACGAGGCTGGACCGACGGCCTCCCCATAACGCCTCCCACACCCCAACGGGTGGAAGCCATGCTGGCGGCCAGCAACCTGGACCCGCAACACGTGGTGGGGCAACTTCCTCCCAATTGGGGCGACGCCACCGTCGAACGGCTGGCCGTCAACGCGGTAATGGCCGGCTGCCTGCCCGAATACCTGCCTGTCATCGTCGCCGGTATTTCTGCCATGAGCGACCCGGCCTTCAACCTGTACGCCATCCAGGCCACCACCCACTCCTGCGCGCCCCTTTTCATCGTCAACGGTCCCATCCGTGAACGGCTGGGCATGAACAGCTCTTCCGGCGCCTACGGCCCGGGATGGAGGGCCAACGCCACCATCGGCCGTGCCGTGCGGCTGGCCCTGCTGAACATCGGCGGTGGCCACCCCGGCGTAGGCGACATGTCCACCCAGGGCGCCCCCTCCAAGTACAGCTATTGCGTGGCCGAGAACGAGGAAGCCAATCCCTGGGAACCCCTGCATGTCGAGCGCGGGTTTGCGCCGGACCAGAGTACCGTAACTGTCGTAGGCGGCGAACCACCCCACAACATCAACGACCACACCGGCGCCACCGCCGAGGAAATCCTTACCATCATCGCTGGTGCCATGGCCGTAACCGGCGCCAACAATGCCTACACCGGCGGCGAAAGCGTGCTGGCCTTGGGACCGGAACACGCCGCCACCATGGCCGCCGACGGCTTCGCCAAGCCCCACATCCGCGACTGGCTCCACATCCACGCCCGCATTCCCCTGGAACGCTACACCGAGGCCACCATGCTGGAGCGCTTCGGCCAAATCCCCGACGGCCCCGTACCCATGGTAACCACTCCCGAAGACCTGGCCATCATCGTCCTCGGCGGCCCCGGCAAACACTCCTCCTGGGTCCCCACCTTCGGCGGCGCAACCAGGTCGGTGACGCGGGAGATTGGGTAGGGGGGCAACAGGCCCCGCTGCGTTGTTCTTGCCATGCCTGAGTATTATCCCGTCATTGAAGTAGATCCGGATTGGATGCTCGACCCAGAGAGTATGGGTACCAAGCAAAAGTTCTGGTACAGCAACCCGGCGGACGATTCCGGTTCAACTTGGCTCTTCAAGTACCCCCGTCGAGATTCTGGTGAGCATTGGGCCGAGAAGATTGCCGCGGAAATAGCGCAGCTCTTGACGATACCTCACGGGCATGTGGAGTTGGCCGTTTGTGAGGGCATCAGGGGAACGACAACAGAATCCTTCGTTAGCTCCCGTGAGACACTGATGCATGGGAACGAGTTGCTCGGTCTATTGGTCGACAATTACAATCCAGGCCAAAGGCGCCGACCTACTCAGCACAATTTGGATACTATCTTCTTGGTATTGCAGTTAACTTGTGAGCAGTTATCCCCTGACCTTATTGACACTACGAAAGCTCAATTTGCCAGTTATCTGATTCTGGACGCCCTAATAGGCAATACCGACCGGCATCATGAGAATTGGGGTGTGTTGTTGGATGAAAGCCAAGAGAACTCGTTGAAGTTGGCACCCTCTTTTGACCATGCTTCCTCTTTGGGACGAGAGCTCTCCGATGAGCGCCGCCGTAGGCACTTGGCTGAGCAAACTATAGGAAATTATGCAGCCAGAGCACGTGGAGGGATATTTGAGTCGGAGGACGATAATCGACGTCCCGGTCCATTGGAATTGGCGTGCCAGGCCATTGAATCTTATGCAGATGTTTTCAGGCCGGGGCTGGAGGAATTGGCAATGCTGGAGGAGGGTAATATACTGGAAGTGCTGAACAGAGTACCCGAAGAATGGATGACCGATCCGGGAAAAGATTTCGCTGTTGCGATGATGCGGAATAGCTTGGAACAACTCGGTGGATTAATCTGATGGCCGAACAAACCTTGTTTCTTGCTTGGCATGGGGCGAGAGAAAACCGCCAATGGTTTCCTATAAGCAGGTTGGACGCTGACTCGACGGCTTCCACTTACCGCTTCCGCTATACGGGTGGTGCAAAGCGGGCCCAGAAAGAAGCGGGTTTCTCGCCGCGTTTGGAGTTCCCCGAATTGAACCGGGATTATCGTTCTCAAGAGCTTTTCCCATTATTTCAGAACAGGATTATGTCCCCGTCTCGCCCTGACTTTAAGAGCTACCTGAAAGCCTTGGGCTTGGAGGGGGATGTCAACCCAATTGAAATTTTGTCAGTAAACGGTGGCGAAAGGGTAACCGACCGGTACGAAGTCTTCCCGCTGCCGGCCCGTCAACCCGACGGCAGCTACCTGTTCCGGTTTTTCCTCCACGGTTGGCGCTACGCCAACTCGGCGGCCCAGGAGCGTCTCGGAAAACTGGAACCGGGTGAGGACCTTCGCATCGCCTTGGAGTTGAACAATCCTGTGACTGGGCAGGAAGTACAAATCCAGACCGCCGATTACCACATGATTGGTTGGGCTCCCCACTACCTGGTGGATGACTTCGCCAATGCCATGGCCGACGGCCCCGGCAAGTACGCCGCTCGGGTTGTAAGGCTCAACCCGCAGCCCATCCCTTCCAAGCAACGCCTTCTGGTCGAATTACGTTGCCATTGGGATCAACACCAACCCATGTCAGGCTCCGACTACCAGCCTCTGGTTGCCTGATTGCTTCTTGGGGGCCTACGCCTATAGGTTCCCTCCTCCTTCCTTGCCCCTCTTTCCCCTTCCGGTTATCATTAGTTCCGATTTGAACGACCCACGTCGTTGGAAATTTCCCAACTATAATCTTTCTTTACCCGTTGGAGGTGTGTCTTGGCTCAGGAATATGACGTTATCGTGGTGGGCGCGGGCAATGCCGCCCTCAGCGCCGCCATCGCCGCTAAGGAACAGTGCGAGTCCGTGCTGGTGGTGGAAAAGGCCCCCGAATACTTCCGGGGCGGCAACACCTACTTCACCGGCGGCATAATCCGCTTCGCCTTCAACGGCATCGAGGACATCAAGGCCCTCATCCCCGACATGTCCGAGACTGAGGAGAATTCCATTGAGGTGGGCCAGTACACCGAAGACCAGTACTACGACGACATGATGCGGGTCACCCATGGACTATCCGACCCGGAACTGGCCCAGATACTGGTCAGCAACTCCCATCCCACCATGAAGTGGCTCCAGGAGCACGGCGTCCGCTTCGTCCTGTCCTTCGGCCGCCAGGCCTTCCTGGACGGCGACAAGTACCGGTTCTGGGGCGGCCTGGTGGTGGAGGCCGTGGGCGCCGGCAAGGGCTTGTCCGACCAGCAGTTCGACGTTGCCCAGCGCATGGGCATCGAGGTCCGCTACGCCACCCAGGGCATCAAGCTGCTCCAGGACCAGAAGGGACGGGTCAACGGCTTGCAGGTGTTGGGCCCGGACGGCTTTGAAGATATCCACGGTCGCTCGGTAGTCCTGGCGGCTGGCGGCTTCGAAGCCAACGCCGAAATGCGCTGCCGCTACCTGGGCCCCGGCTGGGAAACGGTCAAGGTACGGGGAATCCCCTACAACACCGGCGACGGCATCCGAATGGCCCTGGACGTGGGCGCCCAGTCCCATGGCCACTGGAGCAGTTGCCACGCCGTGGCTTGGGACATGAACGCGCCGCCCTTCGGCGACCGCACCATCACCGAGCTCTTCCAGAAGCACTCCTACCCCTTCGGAATCATCTCCAACATCAACGGCGAGCGGTTCCTTGACGAGGGATACGACTTCAGGAATTACACCTATGTTACCTACGGCCGGGCGTTGCTCAGCCAGCCCCAGGCCTTGGCCTTCCAGATCTTCGACAACAAGGTCCGGCACCTGCTGCGGGACGAGTACTGGATTCCCCAGGTGACCATGGCCGAGGCCAATACGATTGAGGAATTGGCGACCCGACTGGACATTGACCCCCAGGGCCTGGCCCAAACGGTCAAGGAATACAACGCCGCCGTCCGCACCGATATACCCTACAACCCCACCATCAAGGACGGGCGCTGCACCGAGGGCCTGGAGGTGGACAAGACCAACTGGGCTGAGACCATTGACACGCCGCCCTACCTGGGCTTTGCCGTAACCACGGGTATCAGCTTCACCTTCGGGGGCGTCAAGATTAACAACCGGGGCCAGGTGGTAACCAACGCCCAGGACCCCATCCCCGGCCTCTACGCCGCCGGCGAAATGGTGGGCGGCCTCTTCTACTACAACTACCCCGGCGGCTCCGGCCTGTCCGCGGGCATGGTCTTCGGCAAACTCTCCGGCACCAGCGCCGGCCAGGACGCCAACTTGCTGAAGGACATTTAGGTAGCCCTTCGACAAGCTCAGGACGAGCGGTTAAAGTAAAGACTAATCGGGGCCCCTCTCGGATTGGAGAGGGGCCTTGTATAACCGCAGAGGGATGGAGGATTGAAGGCATGATAAATGAGCTGGAAATCCATAATTTCAAGTCAATCAAGGACCTGACCCTGCCCTGCAAGCGGTTCAACCTCTTCATCGGCGAACCCAACACCGGCAAGTCCAACATTCTGGAGGCGTTGGGGTTGGTTTCCTTTGTGGGTGTGAGGCAGTATGACCCGAATGCCAGATTGGACGGGTTCGTGCGGCATGAAAGGTTGTCTAACCTGTTCTATGACGATGCGGCTGACAAGGGGCTGTCCATTCAGTGCGACCGGACGCATCTTGACTTTGTTTGCGAAGATGGTAGATTCAGAGGCCACTATGCGGGCCCAGAAGGGGTCATCGCTGAGTTGCACGCAGACCAGCATACCGTTACTGAGGTACACAATCGCGCCGGTGTCTGGGCCCCTCAGGTGAAATTCTATCGTCAACCGGCCGTAGAAAACTTTGTTGAGAGCAACTGCGGTTCTTTGCTGCCACCCAATGGCGCCAACCTGCCGTCGGTCCTGATGCAGAATGACTGGTTGCGGTATCAATCTAACTTGGCCTTTGAGTCGCAGGGTCTCAAGTTGGCGTTTCCGGGCCAGGCAAACACCATCAAGTTGCTCAAAAACTATGAAGACGCAATTGATACCTACCCTTATAAGCTGGCATCGGAATCCCTGCAAAGGCAGGTCTTTTACCTCACCGCCATTGACTCCAACGCGCACGCCACACTGCTGTTTGAGGAGCCCGAGGCCCATTCCTTCCCCGAGGCCGTTCATTTCCTGGCCGAGGTCATTGCCCTTGACGAAAATAATAACCAGTACTTCCTGACCACTCACAGCAACCATTTCTTGATGTCGCACCTCTGCAAGGCTCCAAGCAAAGATTTGGGGATTCACATAGTTTATTCGGAGAACCACCAGACCAGGGTCAGAACTTTGTCGGAAGAGGAAATACCACAGTTGTTTGAATTCAACGTATTCCTCAATTGGGAAAAATTTGCCTATCCCGAATGATATACGTGGAAGGCAAGGCGGACGAACTTGTGGTTCAGCGGTTGTCCGGGCTTCCCCGCAGGGAAATCCGACCAATGGGTGATAAATCGGAAACACTTAGACGGTTGGATGAAGATATCCAGAGCTCGGCGATAGTGGACGAAGACCCGACTGAGACAACCCCGGTTGAACTTGCTCGGATGTGGTTCATGTCAGACTTCATGGAGTCAGGCCTTAAGGTATATCTGGACCGGAGACGCGGGAACAGGGCAATTGTCATTTGCCCGCGGCTGGAGGAATGGCTAATTCAGGCAGCGAATGGGGTAGGCCTGAAATTGAGTGAACCACGTTACAACTTGCCTCAAAGTCCGAATGCTTTGCATCGAGAAATTAACCGCGACCTGCGTAAACTGGAACGTCTTACGGACGCCCTCCTCGCCGCCCATTCTCCCAGCATCCTTAAACTCCAGGAACTCCTTACTCAATAAAGGAGCACCATGCCCACACCCGCCGAAATGCAGACCCGCACCCGCCTGGCCCGCTTCGAGGCCGAGCGTTTGGCCGCCTACCTGGGCACCCTGTCTGCCGAGGACTGGAACCACTCCACCGCCTGCGACCTCTGGCAGGTGGGCGACCTGGTGGGACATCTTGTCTGGATTGGGGAGTTTTACGTCAAGTTCGTCAGCCGTTCACTGGCAGGCGACGTTTCCGCACCGCCCGGCTCGCCCAGGGACGAACAATATGCCGGCCTTCCTCCTGAGGACTTCTACGACCTGACGGCCAGGCGGTACCGGCAAGACCTCGGCGATGATTTGTTGCCCACCTTTGTCCATCACTTTAGGGAGTTGAGCCAACTCCTGGAATCGCTGGGCCCCGAAGATTACGAAAAGCTGTGCTTTTACCACTCCGGCAACCGCTCTTTGTGGACTCTGGCTGACCTCACGGTGCAGGAACTAGCCGTCCACGCATGGGACATTCAGTCCTGTACTGAACCAGGCACTCCCCTGTCCCCCGAAAGCCAGCCCGTTCTTCTGGACCGGGTCGTGCAGCGTCCCCAGCCAGCCCTGGGCCTTGCTGGAACGACAGAGAATCCGTCTATCATAAGGTTTAACCTGTCCGGCTCGGTCAACCGTTCCTACGACATAGTCTTGTCTGCCGCCTCGACTACCATAGAATTGTCCGGCGGCAGTTCCGCATCTGCCGTTATTGAGTGCGACACGGAAGCCTTTATTATGATGCTCTACCGCCGATTGAATCTGGCCAATGCTATTGCCGATGGCATAATGTCCGCCTCCGGCGATGGGGCGCTGGTCCAAGCTTTTTCCGAGGCTTTCTGACACCTTGCTGTCCGACCGCCGGTTCCAACTGCATTCAGAGGAGATTTCCATGGAAACTCCCATAGAAAGGGTCGAAATTCTCCGTCAGGAGGTTGCCCGCTTCAAGGAACGGGTCGCAAATCTGGCCCCCCAGGACCGGGAACTGCCCAGCGCCTGTGACGGCTGGACGGTGGCCGATGTCGTCGCCCACCTGGTGGGACAGGCCTTTCCCTTGACGGTATCCCGGGGATTGCAGGGCGACTACTCTCCCCCTCCCGGGGCTCCCGCAGTGACCGCCCACAATGAGGATGACTTCGCCCGCAACATTTTCCAGCGGGCCTTCAATACCCGGGCCGAGGTCGGTGACCGTCTCTTGGAAGCCCTGGCCGAGAGACTGGATGAGTCGGTTACAGTGTTTGAAGGTGTGGGCCATGAGCAGTGGGACAATTTGTGCTACTGGCCACCGGGCCCGGAGACGGTGCGGGTGATGCTGGATATGCGTATCAGCGAGCTTTCCATGCATGCCTGGGACGTTTGCTCTCGGTTTGATTCCGACTACCGCCTGTCCGACGGGGCGGTAAGGGTGCTGATGGACACGGTCCCTAGGGCCGTCCGCAGGGCATTCCGGCCCGACCCTTCCCTGTCGGCGCCCGTGATTTTCAGGTTCGCCATTGATGCGCCGGTAGTCGCGCTGTACGACTTGGTTTTCACTCCCGAGGGGGCGGTCCTCCAACAGCCCCAGGACCCGAAGACTACCCAGGCCGACGTGGCCTTCCGCTGCGATGGTGAGACCTATGTGATGGTGATGTACGGGCGCACAGCCCCGGACGCTGCCATAGCCTCCGGCCGGTTGTTGTGGGAAGGGGACGATGTCCTGGCCCTGGGTTTCGGAAGAAGATTCCTCGGCGGGTAAGACCGCTGACGTTGGACACAGGACGATTGCAAAGTCGAGCCAAGGGTCCCTTCCCCTACACGGGGGAAGGTTGGGATGGGGGTGTTGCCCCCGCCATTCGAGTAACACCCCCTCACCCTGACCCTCTCCCACCAGGAGCGAGGGGACTTTGCAGTCGCCCTGCCTTTGGACACTTCCGGCTGCCTGCCACCGCGCGGATGGTCTATAATGGGCCGCAGCGCGCAACCCCAATCCCGACTATACGGAGGGGCCTTAATGATTACCAAGTTTGGCAGCCTGTTCGCCGGGCACGTGGATTTTGAAGATATCGGCCTGGACGCAACCGCCCTGAACGACCGCTGGCTTCCCGACGAGCACCTCGCCAGTGTTTTTGACAAGGCCGAGGCCATAGCGGGTGTGATGGACCGGCTGGGGTACGAGACCTTCTGGATGGCCGAACACCACTTCCAGCGGGAAGGTTATGAATGCATTCCCAACCTGATGCTCTTTGCCGTCCACCTGGCCCATCTCACCAAGGAACTCAAGATTGGGTGCGGGTTCAACATCGCCCCCATGTGGAATCCCCTGCGAATGGCCGAGGATTACGCCACCGCCGACGTACTTACCGACGGGCGGGTGGTGTTCGGTGTGGGACGTGGTTACCACACCAGGGAGGTGGAGACCTTCGACGCTCCCATAATTGACCAGGACGCCAATCGGGAGTTGTTTGAAGAGCAGGTGGAGGTGATGTTCAAGGCCTTTAATGAACGCTCCTTCTCCCACCACGGCAAGCACTACAATATCCCGCCGGATGTCCCCTACCGCGGCTACGACCTGAAGGAGATTACCCTGGTGCCGCGACCCAGGTACCTGCCCGTAGAGTGCTATCAGCCCATAGTTGGCGGCAGTCAGCGTGCCATGGACTTTATGGTCAAGTACGGTATTAAGGGCATGATCGGCGGCGGCGCGGCAGCCGGCGGCGCCACCCAGGAAGTGGTACGCAGGTGGCAGGAAACCCTGGCCCGGTCCGGCAAGGAAACTGAACTGGGCGGGGACCTGATTATAGGCTTTTCCATCCATCTGGCCGATACCGAAGAGAAGGCAATGAACGAGGCCAGGCTCTTCTTCGAGGAGAACATGAAGATGTTCGCGCCCCTCGGATTCTTCCACGGCCTGTCGGATGAGCAAATCGTGGCCCTGGGCGACCCGTCCCGGGCGCGCACTGCCGGGCTGCCTACCATCGAGGACGGGGTAAAGGCCGGATCATGGCTGTGCGGCCCTCCCGAACTGGTGGCGGAGAAGCTGAACGCTATCCAGGAAATGTACCCGGGTCTTACCCAGATCAACGTCGGCTCTGTGGTGGGCACGCCGCAGAAGGTTATCCTGGAACAGCTGGAATGGTTCGGTAAAGAGGTAATGCCCCAGTTCAAGGGACAGGCCAACGTGGCGGTGCCCGCCGACTAAAAGGGCACTGCACTGGCAAGAATATTATTGGAAGACTCTTCGACAGGTCAGGGGTGAGCGAAGCTGGAGGGTTGTTCGCTCGTACCGGGCCTGTCGAATTGCAATTGCTGAAAATATGCTGGAACACTTGGGAATCAGATGGGGATACGTCTTTCTGCGGGGCTCTGTGTATCTCTCCGAAGAAGATATGCGTAGCCTGATGGCTTCGGCAGTGGAGATGTACCTGCAGGACGAGGACGAACGCAGGATTGTTCAGTCCGATTTTGAAGGCAAGCTGAGTACCGAACGCCGCTACGAGGTGCTGGGCAGCTTTGGCGGGCAGAGGTTCGACCTGGAGCTGGAAACCATCTACGGCAGGGACAGCGCATCCTTCCTGGTCAACGAGCAGACCCGCGCTCCCGGGCCCGCTTTCTCGGTGAACTGAAATCGCGTATTCATCCGCTCCGCCCTTCCCCTGCTCCTTAGCCTCGAAACTTGAACCAGTATGCCAATCCGCCTCAGGCGGATTCTGACGTTTGGAGCAAGAGTCCGCTCGTGGTGAGCTTGTCGAACCATGAGCGGTCCGCCTCAGGCGGATTCGACAAGCTCAGGACGAGCGGAATATAACCCATCCCTTCAAAGTTGTTTGACTACTGGCATCACCCCGGTCCGGTCAACCTGGCGATGCCCCGCATGGTGGGTCCGCCGTTGCTCATGCGCTTGGCCTGCATCGGTTGGCCTTTGCCGCAGTTAGGTATGGGGTTGACCTGCAGGTCATTGCCCACCGCGTCAATGGACTGAAAATAGTTCCTTGTATCTGCCGTGATTCCACCGTCCCGGTACAGCCTCCCCAGTTGCCCATTCTCGATTTCGTAAACCTTCACCGCGGTGATGCGGAAGTTCTCCCGGGATTCGGCAATTGAAGGCGTACGATGTCCGGCGATGTAGTACCCCGAATCCACCTCGGAAATTATGTCCTTGGGGTCCCTTTCTCCCGCCGCAAACACCGTGTTGGTCATTCGAATCAGCGGCGCCAGGTGCGCTTCGGTGGCCCTCGCTGAACCGTTGGGACTGACTCCCATTATGGCCGAGGTCTGGCGATTGTTGAGGAATTCTTCCAGCACTCCGTCCCTGATGATATACGCCCTTCTGCCGGGGGTACCTTCATGGTCGTAACGAAAAGAGCCGTACCCGTCCATAAGGGGATCGGAGAATGCCGTGACCAGGGGTGAGGCTATCTGCCGGCCCAACTGGTTATCGTTCAGGCTTTTCAGGAACCAGGAACGCCCGGCATAGGCAGTCTCATACTTCAGGGCCCGGTCCAGCTCTGAAGGATGGCCCACCACCTCGTGGACCAGCAGGGTGTTGAAATGAGGGTCCGTGACTACGGGAACTTCCCGGTCGGGCGGTCGGAGCGGGGGAGCGGCGGCAACGTCGGCAGCGTCACGGCCCAGGCGACCGCAAAATCCCACATAGTCGGGGAGGTCTATGGGGCCATTCCGATAGCCCCTGGTCATGATTTCCCACCCCCGCTGGTGGCCCGTCGAATCATACAGCTCAAAGTTGCCGTATTGGCTCCCGGAAATTACGAAAATGAACCCTTCGGTCTGGGCAAAGCTCTGGTCAATGTCTGCGCCCTCCGAGTTCAGGAACAGCTCACGGAGCAGGTAGGTGCTGGTGGAAGCTGAGGTGAACACGATATCGCTGCCCCTGCTCTGGGCGGCGCTGCTGCCCGCCACCGCCATTTGCAGAACTTCCTCGAGGGGAACGCCGCGAGGGTCAATTTCAAAGGTTGCGGGAACGGAATCTTCGGCCACCGGTACCCGGGCGAGATAGGCGTCGTCCAGGCTGTCTCCCAGGCCGGGGTACATTCGCTTGGTATGGGCTTTCTTGAGGGCGTTGGAAATAGCCCGCTGATAGGCTTGCTGAATGCCCCTCCACACCACTGACTCGATTCGCTCCAGATCGGAGGAGCCCAGCACCTGCCCAAAGAAGCCGGCGGCGGACATCTTTCTCTGGACAATGACCCGGACGCCGAAGTCGAAGGCGACGTCTTCGCCGCTGGCCTTGCTAGCCCCATCCTCTGCGGAGGCCCACTTCTCTTCACGCACCTGGATTCGAAGGTCGCAGAATCGGAAATCGCGCAGAGTCCGGGCCTTCTCTGTAACCAACGACCGCAGGTTTGGACGTAAGCGTTCCAGGTCTTCAACGGAAACGGTGTGAGGCATGGCGTCACCGTACTTGAGGTGTGTCGCGGCAGTTCCTGGGGGCTGTCGTCAAATTGAAGGTGAAAGTCTCCCGGCTTCCCTTTTCGTCGTTCCCGCGCAGGCGGGAACCTCGCTGGCTGAAGTCAACATTCATGCTTGCACAGTAAAGATGGAGCAATTTGACGACACTCCCTGGAAATCCTGTGAATAATTCCCCTCTCCCCAGCCACAAGCGGAAGTTCCGCCCCCGTCCAGGTCTGACAGGGGTATGCAGATGCCAGACTCCCTACACCGTTAGTATGTCATTCTGAACGGAGTGAAGAATCTGGAATGACTACCTTACGACGACTTTCGGAACAGCGAGGTCATTTTAGCCTGCGACCTTAGATCCTCGCTGGGTTTATCGTGAGCTATGCCGAAGGGCTCTAGGATGACATATCGTCCGGCTATTCTGCATTGGAAGGAGCGAACACATACCTCTGTCAGCCTGTAAAGGGGAAAAGAGCTTATTCAGCAGGGCAAACGCATTCTAATTCTAGGAAATACCGTCGTTCCTGCTAAGGCAGGAACCTCGAACTTGGCGAGCAACCCAGTGGGTCTCGTGGATGCCCAAAAGGTACGGTTTGGCGGGAGAAGGCGTTTGCCCTGGGCTTATTCAGCCCTTACTCGGAGAGACTTATTGGCGACGGAATCCATCAGGGAAAATAGACGCTCTACATACCAAGCTTTACGGTGAATATTTGGAATGGTTAGTTCCCCTTATCGGTGGCTAGCCTTGGTCCGTCTGGTGCATGAAGTAGTCCTTCAGGATATCGAACTAACTTGCCAAATTCGCTTGTCCCAAATCTATATCTCAGGTGTTCTCGCAACTGAAGCAGGGCTCTTTGTTGTCCTTTTAACCGGGCCAACTCGTTTCCCAATTGTTGATGCGTAATTTACCTGCCTC
>VXOH01000119.1:0-22438 GCA_009840135.1 Chloroflexota bacterium
CTCCAGCGCCAGTTCGCCAAAGAACTCGCCGTGTACCGCCTCCGCCAACTGGCCGAGGAAGTCGCCGATGAATGGGAGGGCGCCATGGCCGACCATGAGGAACTCCCCCAGCCCCTGCAGGTGGTCCGCCGCATCGCCGATGCCGGGCAGCTTTCCCATACCTACATTCAGCTGCATCGCTACGTCGAGGGTTGTCGTGACAAGGCGGAATGTCTCATACCCCAGAAAATAGTCCTGGCCCTCCTCCCCTGGGCGTGGAACCACCGCTACGACGACCTCCTCTACGGGGAAATTCCCACGCCTGCCTGACCCCCGCACACCCGTAGGGGCAGACCTGCGTGTCTGCCCTCCCCCATTGGGAAAGAAAGGGGACTGGTGCCCCCCGCCACCGTAGGGGCGGTTCGCGAACCGCCCGTCCTTCCTGCGACAGCGTCAACTTCGAAACCTCGGTGCAATTGCCATTCCTTCAGCAGATGCGATACCGGGGAGCGTCCAGGATATTCGCAATGGCCCTGCGTTACCCTTGAAGGTCAATCTATAACCGACCCGCCGGAATAACATAGCTATACCAATAGCCGGGCCTGGCGTGTTAGAATGGCCCAAAGGTCAAGTTGGATAATTGCTGACCGCCTCAACGCGGCGGACCGATTTGGAGGGAGGACTTGGCATGGCAGGCTACACGAACGGGACACCCCAAAGGATGAAATTCGGTGTATTCATGGCCCCCTTCCATCGAGTGGGCGAGAATCCTACCTTGGCCCTGGAGCGTGACCTGGAACTGCTCCAATGGCTGGACATGCTGGGTTTTGATGAGGCCTACATCGGCGAGCACCACTCGGCCGGCTGGGAGACCATTGCCTCGCCTGAGGTGTTCATCGCCACCGCCGCCGAGCGCACCCGCAACATTCGCCTGGGCACCGGCGTAATCAGCCTGCCCTACCATCATCCCCTGATGGTCGCCAACCGCATGGTTTTGCTGGACCATCTCACCCGCGGCCGCGTAATCCTGGGCGTGGGCCCCGGGGCCCTTGCCTCCGATGCCCTGATGCTGGGCATAGAGCCGGCCCGCCAGCGGGAGATGATGGACGAATCCCTGGGCATCATCCTGCGCCTGTTCAATGAAACCGAGCCCTTGACCTACAAGAGTGACTGGTTCGAGCTTAACGAAGCGGTCCTCCAGCTGCGGCCATACCAGCAGCCGCACCTGCCCGTAGCTGTCGCGTCGGTGCAGTCACCGGCGGGCGTAACCCTGGCCGGAAAGCACGGCGCCGCCGTCCTGTCCATGAGCATCCCCCGTGACACGGTCCGTTCCACTAGCCTCAAGGAGTTGTGGTCCATCGCTGAGGACTCGGCGGCGGAACATGGCAAGGAGGTCCGGCGCGAGGACTGGGGACTGGTAGTGGGCCTGCACCTGGCCGAGAGCAAGAAAGAGGCCTTCGAGGATATTCGCGTGGGCGGTGGCCGCCTGGTTACCGAATATTTCGGCAGGACTCTGGGCAACGAGGTTCCCGATGTCCCCCAGGACCAGATCGTGGACTTCATGGTGGAGCATAACCAGTGGATTGTGGGAACGCCCGATGACTGCATCGCCGGTATCGAGCGGCTGCAGGAAATCAGCGGCGGCTTTGGCAGCTTTATGATTCGCGTCGAAGACTGGGCTCCCCGCGAAAAGATTCTGCACAGCTACGAACTGCTGGCACGCTACGTAATGCCCCACTTCCAGGGCAGCCTTGTCGGCATCCAGACCTCAAACCAGTGGGCCCAGGACCGCAGGGACGCCCTGCAGGAGAACCGGATTGCCGGCCTGCGCCGGGCTACCGACTCCTATTACGCCAATCGCGAATAATCGCCACCGGGTTGATGGGGGATACCACCATGCGCAAGACCAAGATTATCGCAACCATCGGCCCGGTCTCCCGGGACCCGGACACGCTGGAACAATTGATCCTGGCCGGCATGGACTGCGCCAGGCTCAATTTTTCGCACGGCACTTTTCCCGAGCATGAGGAAGTCATCCTGAACGTGCGCCGCCTGGCGGAAAAGCACGGGCGCCAGGTAGCTATTCTGCAGGATCTGGGCGGTGTCAAGCTGCGCCTGGGCCACATGGACGAGGTTGTCAACCTCAACCACGGCGAGGAATACCTGGTTACGGCTGCCGAAGCCTCCAGCGACCCCACCATGATCCCCTTCCCCGAGCCGGGAGTTCTGCAGAACCTGCGGGAAGGTAACCTGGTCTTCATCTCCGATGGCATCGTGTGCCTGGAGGTGCTGGAGTCCGACGGCCAGCAGGTCAGGACCCGGGTGCGTAACGGCGGCACCATATCGTCCTTCAAGGGTGTCAACCTCCCCGGCGTTACCATTGACCTGCCGGTGTTGACCGAGGACGACAAGGCCGCGCTGAAGTTTGGGGTGGAACAGCAGGTTGACTGGGTTGCCGTATCCTTCGTTCGAACTGGCCGGGATGTTCAGGAAGCGAAGGTCTTCCTTGAGAGCATTGGCAGCGACGCTCCGGTAATGGCCAAGCTGGAGCGCGGCGAGGGCATAGATAATCTGGATGACATTCTGGTGGAAGTGGACGGTGTGATGGTGGCCCGCGGGGATTTGGGCGTGGAAATTCCCATGGAACGGGTGCCCCTGGTCCAGAAGGAGATTGTCAGGAAAGCCAACGAAGCCGCCAAATCCTCCTGCATCGCTACCCAGATGCTCCGGTCCATGGTGGTATCTCCCACCCCTACCCGGGCTGAAGTATCGGACATCAGCAACGCCGTCCTGGATGGCTGCGATTCAATCCTGCTGTCTGATGAGATTGCCGTAGGCGGTTATCCGGTGGAGGCGGTGCGGGTAGCGGATATTACCATCCGTGAAGCCGAGAAGATTTACCCCTATCACAAGGACTTCCGGTCTCGGGACCGTACCCAGGCCATGGCCGCCGGCGCCAGCCGCCTCGTACGGGAGCTGCATTCCAAGCCCATCGTGGTAACCAGTACCGGCCGGGCCGCCAACGAAGTCTCGCGCTACCGTCCCGAGGGCGACATCATTGTTTTCGCCCACGAGGAGGCGACCCTGCGTCGCCTGTGCCTGGGATGGGGCCTGCAGCCCAGCGGCGTCATTCCCCCCGAACAGGACATTTCAAAGCTGGTGGCCATGCTGATCAGCGGGGCCCTCCAGACCGGCCTGGTCACCGAGTCCGACGTGGTGACCATCATCCACGGCAACCTCACCGGCGTCTCCGGCACCACCAACACCATCCAGGTCCTCGACGTTCACGAGTACTTGTCCCGGTACGCGGATTTGGTGGAGGCGGCTGCTGGGGTGTAGGGGCCTCCTCGCTGAATATTCTCTATAGCCTGCAAGAAACAAGGGGCGCCGACCTCGGCGCCCCCGGTTATTCAACAACCATTAGTGAGAATTTGTGAGTATTCTTGGATAAAGCCCTACCTTGCCGGCATTGACCTTGGCAGGTTGCTGCTGCCGACCAGGTATTCATCGACTCCCCGGGCTACCTCACGGCCCTCGGCTATGGCCCAGACTACCAGAGACTGGCCGCGGGCCATGTCGCCGCCGGCGAACACGCCGGGGATGCTGGTCATCTTGTTCTCGTCAACCTTCACGTTGCCCCGGGGGTCCAGTTCCACGCCCAGGTCGGTCAACATACCTTCGTGTTCCGGGTGCAGGAACCCCATGGCCAGCAGTACCAGGTCCGTCTCCACTTCCATCTCGCTGCCGGGCACCTCGTTCATCACGAAACGACCATCTTCACCGGTAGTCCACTCCACGCGCACGGCGTGGAGTTTCTCCACCTGGCCGTTGCGGCCCGTGAAGGACTTGGTCAGAATGTTGTAGTCGCGGATCCCGCCTTCCTCGTGGGCTGGCGACGTACGGAGAATCATGGGCCACTGGGGCCATGGATTGTTATCCTGGCGCTCTTCCGGGGGTTCGGGCAACAGCTCGAACTGGTAAACCACCTCGGCGCCCTGCCGGTGTGCCGTCCCGAGGCAGTCGGCGCCGGTGTCGCCGCCTCCCAGGATGACCACCCGCTTTCCCTCGGCGGTTATGTGCTCGCTGGCGTCTATTTCTTCCCCGGCCAGCAGCTTGTTCTGCTGGGGCAGGTAGTCCATGGCCAGGTGAATCCCGTCCAGCTCGCGGCCGGGCACCGGCAAATCGCGGGCGTGGGTGGAGCCGCCCGTCAGGCAGACCGCGTCGTACTCCTGGAGCAGTTCACTGACGGGGTAGTTAACCCCCACATTGACGCCCGTGCGAAACTCAATGCCTTCTTCGGCCATGAGTTGTACCCGGCGGTTGACCACATGCTTGTCCAGCTTGAAGTCGGGAATTCCCAGCATCAGCAGACCGCCGATGTAGTCGGCTCTTTCCAAGACGGTAACCCAGTGGCCGGCGCGGTTAATTTGCTGGGCGGCAGCCAGGCCAGCTGGCCCGGAACCTACTACCGCAACCTTCTTTCCGGTCCGGTGCTCCGGCGGCTGGGGCTTGATCCAGCCTTCCTTGTATCCTCGGTCCGAGATTTCCTTTTCGATGTACTCAATGGTCACGGGGTCGGCATTAATGCTGAGGACACAGGAAGCTTCGCAAGGGGCGGGACAGATGCGCCCGGTAAACTCGGGAAAGTTGTTAGTGCTGAGCAGCACTTCCAGTGCCTTATTCCAATCCCCCGTGTAAACGTGGTGGTTGAACTCGGGGATAACGTTGCCCAGCGGGCACCCCATGTGGCAGAAAGGCACGGCGCAATCCATGCACCGGGATCCCTGCTCCCTGGCATCGGGTTCGGGCCAGTCCAGGTAGAGTTCCTGGTAGTCGCCTTTGCGTGCGGCGACGGGACGGCGTTCGGGCGGGCGACGCCCGAACTCCATAAATCCGGTAGGTTTACCCATATTGAGCTACTTCCAGTTTTCTTTTCGGTGAACGCTTTCCAATATTTGCTGCCCTATCAGGACTATGGCGACCTAAATCAGGCAAACAACTCAGACAAGGGCAACTCCCACCCCTCAACCACATCACCGCCGGAAAGCGTATCTTCTTCCGTTAAAATCTCTATGTCATGCCTGGAACGGTAAACGGTAACGATGCGCCGGCGGGGGTCAACAGTCACCACCATCCGGCTACCGGCGCCCAACCACTCCATTACCTTTTCATTAACTTCCGTATAGGAATCGCCGGGTGATATTACTTCTATTGCCAGATCCGGCGCGCATGGCAAATAGCCTACGACGCCGCTCATGGCGTCCACCACTTCCTGCCTTACGAAAGCCACGTCGGGAGCCCTTACCGTATCCGGGTTGCGGGCCAGAATGAACCCGGTCTCGGCGGCATAAACAACCCCCAGGTTATGGGACTCGACGTGTTGCGCCAGTCGCCAACCTGCCTTCATAGCGACCCGGCCATGTACGTTTCCAGCAGGGGCCATTTCACGTAACTCTCCCCGGACAAGTTCGCGCCTCGTGGCGTTATCGGGCATTCGCGACAGTTGTTCGGCGGTTATGGTTGTGGTGGTAGTCATTGCTCAAAACCTATTGCGGGTATCGGCAACAGGAGTATGGCCTCGATTGGCGCTAACTAGTCGGCGCTGGCAGCGGTCAGTTTGGAAGCCTTCTGGCGCTCTTCCAGCACCCGTCGGTAATCTCGGGGCATTACCTTCTTGAATCGGGAAACGGAAGTGTCCCAGTCGGCCAGGATATTGCGTGCCGGAGCGCTTCCAGTAAATTCCAGATGGTCTGCAATGAGCTGGCGGAGCTGGGCAATGTCTTCCGGATCGGCCAGATTTTCCAGGTCGGCCAGGCCGTCGTTGAAACGAATGACGAAGTCATCGTCCGGATCGTAAACGAAGGCGATACCTCCGCTCATCCCGGCGGCAAAGTTTCGGCCGGTGGGTCCCAGGATTACCGCCACGCCGCCGGTCATATACTCGCAGCCGTGGTCGCCAATGCCCTCAATTACCGCCTGCACACCGCTGTTTCTCACGCAAAACCGTTCGCCGCCCATGCCGCGGATAAAGGCCTGGCCTCCGGTGGCGCCGTAGAGCGCCACGTTGCCGATAATGATGTTGTCCTCCGCAACAAAGTCGGAACCGGGCGGCGGGACGACAACTATTTTGCCGCCGTTCATTCCCTTGCCCATGTAGTCGTTGGTGTCTCCGGCCAACCGGATATCCACTCCCTCGGCAAGGAACGCGCCGAAGCTCTGCCCTGCCGAGCCGGTAAGATTGATTCTCACGGTGCCGGACGGAAGCGCGTCTTCGCCGTACTTCTTGGCTATCTTTCCGCTGAGCATGGCTCCCACGGTGCGGTTTGAGTTGCGGATGGGCAGGTCTATATTTACGGCCTCGCCACTTTCTATGGCCGGAGCCGCCCGCGCAATAAGCTGGTGGTCCAGCGCAAACTCCAGCCCGTGGTCCTGCTCGTCGCACTGGTAAATTGTCACTTCGTCACAGCGGGGATGGCGGTAGAGAAGCTTGTCGAAGTCCAGCCCGCGAGCCTTCCACTGTTCGACATCAGTATTGGCCTCCAGGACCTCCACGCGGCCAATCATTTCCTCGACCGTGCGGAATCCCAGCTGGGCCATAATCTCCCGAAGTTCCTCAGCCACAAAGAAAAAATAGTTGATGACATATTCGGGCTTGCCGGCAAACCGCTGGCGCAACTCCGGGTCCTGTGTGGCGATGCCAACCGAGCAGGTGTTCAGGTGGCACTTGCGCAACATGATGCAGCCACTGACAATCAGGGGCGCGGTGGCAAAGCCGATTTCGTCGGCGCCCAGCAGGAAGGCGATGGCGGCGTCTCGGCCCGTCTTCAGCTGGCCGTCGGTCTGGACGACGATTCGGCTGCGCAGGTCGTTAGCCACCAGAACCTGCTGGGTTTCGGCCAGACCCAACTCCCAGGGAAGGCCGGCGTACTTGATGGATGACTCTGGTGACGCCCCGGTCCCACCGTCGTGGCCGCTAATCAGGACCACGTCGCCATGACCCTTGGAGACACCGGCGGCGATGGTGCCGACACCAACCTCTGCCACCAGCTTAACGTGAATGCGGGACTCGGGGTTAATGTTCTTCAGGTCGTGGATCAGCTGGGCCAGGTCCTCGATGGAGTAAATGTCGTGGTGCGGGGGCGGAGAGATAAGCTCGACGCCCGGCGTAGTGTGCCGCACCCAGCCGATGATATCGTCCACCTTGTGTCCAGGCAGCTGTCCGCCCTCGCCGGGCTTGGACCCCTGGGCCATCTTAATCTGGAGATCGGTGGCGTTGACCAGGTAGTTGGGGGTAACGCCGAAGCGCCCCGACGCCACCTGCTTTATGGCGCTGTTCCGGGAATCTCCATTGTCATCCGGAGTGTAGCGATGAAAGTCCTCACCGCCCTCGCCCGTGTTGCTGCGGGCGCCGATGCGGTTCATGGCGATGGCCATGGTCTCGTGGGCTTCCTTGCTGATGGAGCCAAAGGACGCAGCGCCCGTCGCGAACCGCTTTACTATTTCCCTGGCAGGCTCCACCTCGTCCAGGGATATTGAGGGCCTGTCCGAGTTGAACTCCAGCAGACCCCGGAGGGTTGCCAGTTGCTTGCTCTGGTCGTTTACGGCCCGGCTGAATTCCTGGTAGGACTGCCAGCTATTGGCCCGGGTAGCATACTGCAACTTGGCAATGGTCTCCGGGTTCCACTGGTGAACTTCGCCGTGGCGCCGCCACTGGTAGGCGCCGCCCGGGTCCAAGTCAAGGGTAGAGTCAACCTCATGCTCCGGAAAGGCAAAGCGATGCCTTTCCAGCTGCTCCTCTTCGACGACGTCAAGGCCGATGCCTTCGACCCGGGAAGAGGTCCAGGTGAAATACTGGTCTATGAATTCCTGGTTAAGGCCAACGCACTCAAAAATCTGGGCTCCGCGGTAACTCTGGACCGTGGAGATTCCCATCTTGGACATTACCTTAAGCAATCCCTTTTCGTTGGCTTTCACAAAATTCTTGACGGCATAATCGGGTTTGGCGCCATTCAACTCGCCCCGTTCGGCCAGGTCCTGGACCGTGGCGAGGGCTACGTAGGGGTTGATGGCGGATGCGCCGTATCCCAGCAAGAGGCAGAAGTGGTGGACTTCGCGTGGCTCTCCGGACTCCAGAACCAGTCCGGCCCGGGTGCGGGTGCCCTGGCGAATCAGGTGGTGATGCACGGCGGAAGTTGCCAGGAGACTGGGAATAGGAGCGTGGCTCGCGTCCACACCCCGGTCCGAAAGAACTATGACGCTATAGCCATCCTCTATCGCCTGGGATGCTTCACTGCAAAGACGGTCCAACCCCTCTTTGAGAGAGCCTTCTCCCTGGCCGCTGAACAAGGTTGAAAGGGTGGTGGCGCGAACGTCGCCCACGTTCACGCTGCGAATTCTGGCCAACTCCTCGTCGGTGATGATGGGAGTCTTGAGCTTCAGCTGGTGGCAGTGCAAGGGGGTCTCTTCGAACAGGTTGCGTTCGCGGCCCACAAAGGCTTCAAGGGAGGTAACCAGCTCCTCGCGGATGGCGTCCAGGGGCGGGTTGGTAACCTGGGCAAACAACTGCTTGAAATAATTAAACAGCAACTGGCTCTTTTCGGACAGAACTGCCAGGGGAGCGTCGTTGCCCATGGACCCCACGGCCTCGTAGGCCGTTGCCGCCATGGGAACGGTGAGCATCCGCAACTCTTCTATGGTATAACCAAAGGCCCGCTGCTGCCGCACCAGCTCATCGCCCTGCAGGGGTTCGGCCGGTTCCGGCTGGGCCAGGTCTTCCAGGGAAACCCTGTTTTCTTTCAGCCACTCGCCATAGGGGAGCCGTCCGGACAGGGTTTCCTTGAGTTCCTCGTCGCCTATAATTCTGCCTTCTTCGAGGCTTACCAGAAACATGCGACCGGGCTGCAGGCGCCCGCGCATGCGGATATTTTCGGCGGGGATATCAAGAACGCCCGTTTCCGACGCCATCACCAGCTTGTCGTCCTTGGTAACGGTGTACCGGAAAGGGCGGAGTCCGTTGCGGTCCAGTACCGCGCAAATGTCCTTGCCGTTGGCCGCCACCATCATGGCGGGTCCGTCCCAGGGCTCCATCAGGCATGAATGGTATTCGTAGAAGTCTTTCTTGGCCTGAGGCATGGTCTCGTGCTGTTCCCACGCTTCGGGAATCATCATCAGCATCGAGTGATCAAGGCTGCGGCCGGTCATCAGGAGCAGTTCCAGCGCATTGTCAAAACCGGCAGTGTCGCTGGCGCCAGGGGTCATTATGGGCGGAATCTTCTTGATGTCATCCCCGAACAGGGGCGACTCGAACTGGGACTCCCGGGCATGCATCCAGTTGGTGTTGCCGCGCAGGGTGTTAATCTCACCGTTGTGGGCCAGGTAGCGGTAGGGATGGGCCAGTTTCCAGTGGCCCAGGGTGTTGGTGCTGAAACGGGAGTGAACCAGGGCGAAGGCGCTTACCAGGGCCGTATCGCTCAGGTCCAGGTAAAAGCCATCAATCTGGTGGGCCATAAGGAGGCCCTTGTAAACCAGGGTGCTGTTGGAGAAGCTGCAAATATAAAAGTAATCGGCGTCTTCGTCACTCAGGCCGAGGTCGGGCAGGGATTTTTCAATTACCTTGCGCAGGGTATATAACTTGCGCTGCAATTGCTCAGGGGAGAATCCTGCTTCCTCTCCACTTACGAAGACCTGGCGGATGGCTGGCTGGACGGCGCGTGCGTCGCGGCCCAGCTTTGTGGGGTCTACCGGTACGTCGCGCCAGCCCAGAAGGGTCAGGTTCTCGGCGGCGATGCAACGGTCTATCAATTGCTGGCATTTTGCCCCGGCATCCATGCCGGGCGGCAAAAAAACCATGCCCACGCCATAGGTTCCCGGCTCGGGCAGGTCAATACCGGAAACGGGGCATACCTTCCGGAAGAAGGCGTGGGGCATTTGCATCAGGATGCCCGCACCGTCACCGGTCTCGGGATCGCAGCCACAGGCCCCCCGATGCCCCAGGTTTACCAGTACCTGCAGGGACTCGGTAATAATGTCGTGAGACTGGCCGCCCTTGATGTTGGCAACAACTCCCACTCCGCAACTGTCATGTTCCAGGTGGGGAGAATACAGCCCGTGTTCGGCCAGTTCTCTTAACGGGTTCATTGAGGCAACCCCCACTCCAGGGTCAATGGATGTCAGTTAAAAAACAAGTCAAAAATCGTCACGAAAGCAGGTCAAATGGAAGCTGCGCCAGCTTCAAATCCGACCCCTCCCGGCGATTTGTTAAATATATCACAATACACTTAGTATGGAAATACGCATTATACACTCCGGGGCAGGTAGGGGGTAGCCCCGAAATTGGGGGGCAGGGTTCCAATTCAGGAGGGCTTGAAGACGGAACAGGGCAGCCACAAGGGCTGCCCCTACAATTGGAGCCCCAAACCACCTGAAACTGAACGCACCAAGGCGGTGTTTATGGTTTAAAGGCCAGCGCCCCTGTGCTAAAATGGATGTACACGGGGACGCGCGGGTTCGACAGGAGCGTCTTGTGGCGGATCGCAAGCCGAGGTGCCATCGCCCTCGTTAAACAGGTGGCAAACAATTAACTGGCGAACGTGAATTCGCTCTAGCCGCCTAAGGCGGCTACGTCCGTACCCTGCTACTCCCGGATGCGGGGCTACGGGCGCCAACAGACCGGGATGCGGTAGCTCCGAAGCCGATAGGAGCCTCCTAAGACTTTTCGGCTGGCCTGTCCGAAATTTTGCCGGCGGAAGCTCAGGCAGGCGAGAAATAAAACGCTGGACAAGCTTGTAGCATATCCAGCCAGGGGGCCTTTTGGACGGGGAGTTCGACTCTCCCCCGTCTCCACCAAATAATGGCTTTTCTACCGAAGCGGTGAACGGAGCTATAGCCCGTTCGCCGTTTTGTTTTGCCGTGCCCTTTTGGGGATGGTGTGAAGCCGCAGCGGGTTTGTCGCCGCGTTTATCCCCGGGGTGAGGGGGAATGGGCCGGATTCGGGGAAATGGTTGCGATTGCGAGGAAAATTCCGAAGGCTGACCTTGACCTACCCTATGGACAGCGATCCAAGGTAATTCCGTAAGGCTGCGGCGCATTCCGCCGGTTTTTCCAGCTGCAGAAAGTGGGAGGCTTCGGGCAGGAAATCGTAGTCCACGCTCAAAATGTCACTCAGGTCCAGGGTGGGGAGGTAGGAATAGGGCAGGGTAGGGTCCGCCCCGATAACCTTCACCGGGCACACCAGGGTATCGAAGTCCACCGCAACGGCATAGATGCCCGCGTAGTCTACCATTTGCGCTTCATAATCACGGGGGCAACGAAGAACGTATCCGGACCCGTCCTCAATTTCGCGGAGGGTCGTCCTCGCCATGAGCTCAAATACCCCGGGCGCAAAGAGTTGAAACGGCGGGAAGAAGGGAAGCAGTTCCGAGAGATCTTTTTCCTGGGTGAACTTGTCGGTGCGGCGTCGAGCCATGCCCGCAGCTCGTTCCGACGCCAGCTCAAATTCCCTAAGTCCCCGGCCTGGCTTGCAAATGGGAGGATCGTACAGAACCAGTGCGGAGAAGTAGCCACCTCGGGCGGGAGAAAGGAGGGAGATGAGGGCCGAAACCGAATGAAAGACTCCAACCTGCGGTTTCTGGCCGAAGTGCTCGCCTATGGCTTCCTGCACTCGGTCGTGGTCGGAGATCAGGGTAGGTATGTTGTGGTCCTCCAGGGAACTGACCTCGTTCCAACCGTGGTTTCGCAGGTCATAGATGACCAGGTCGAAGTCGGCCAGGAGGTGGGACCAGAAAGGGTAGTAGAGGTCCACGGCCATCCCGTTGCCGTGGCTCATCACCAGGCGGGGGCCCTCCGGATTGCCGTGCCTTCGAAGGCAAATGGTCGTCCCGGAGTCCACCTGGATCTCCCGGATGGCGGTTGGTTCCGGCACGTGCCAAACAGTATCGGAATTGGCGGCCAAACTAAATGCCCTTCGTGATGGGGAGGTTATATGTGCCCACGTTGTCTTCTGAGAAAGCGCCGTCTATTGATTGGTCTCATAGGCGAGGGCGGCTACGAAATCGAGGGTGGACAGGTCCTCCAACCGCCAGGTGACTGAGGGGAGGTGGGGGAACCTGAAATACCCGGTGGATTCCCCGGCGCGGACGTTGACTGGGACCTGGAACCCGGATATGTCGGTAGAGAATCCGGTGCCCAGCGCCTTGATGAGCGCTTCCTTGAAGGTCCAGAGCCGGAAGAATTGACGCAGCCTTGGCGCTTCGTCCAGTTGGCCCAACTCATCACGCTCTTGCCGCCCCATTACCGACTCAATCAAGGATGCCAGGTGGCGCCTGGGGGCTACTTCCTCGATGTCCACGCCGATTCGGCGCGTAGGCGAGATTGCGATCAGGCCATGGTCTCCACTGTGGCTGACATTGAAGCCGGTGAAAGTCTGATTCACGCCCGTTTGGGCCACCGGCTTATCGAACTCGGTTACGGGGAAAGTCAGCGCATCGTTCGAGCAATCAAGATAAGCGCAAAGGAGGGAGCGCAGCGCGGCGCGACACAGGACGAAACGGCGGCGTGGGTCCGGCAAATAGCGAGAACCCCTCTGGCGTTCGCTGTCGCTCAGGATTTCCAGGGCCCGGGACTCGCGGGCAGTATCAGCCCGCAGGTCAACGTGCAATACCGTTCCGCCTTCCGATTCAACGAAAGGATTGAGCCAATCCACACCGGCGACCGCCGCCCTGACAAAGCGGGCGCCGGCGCACGGTCTAATGAGCGATGCTCGCTGCAATCTCCCTCAACAGTAGCGCCAAATGGGGTCAGGAGGCAGCGGACTCCAGGCTCGCGATCAACTCACCGAGATTGCTGTACTTGGCGCAGTCATCGGGTGAGAAGGCAACCCCGAACTCGTCTGCCAGGATTCTTGCGAATGCGACGAAATCCACAGACGATACGCCCGAATCCCTCAAACTGTGGCTCGGATCCAGGGGCGTGCCGGCTTCTCTTCCTGCGATTTCAAGATTCTCGTCAACCAATTTTCGTATGCGTTCTTCAATAGATGGCAACTCGGTAACTCCTTCTAAAAAATGGTCTCTTTCCCTGTCTACCAGACGAACCTATGTTAACAATGCGATGCTATTCAGTCAATGTAGGTTGCCGGGCTGTAACAATTCTGAATTGCGGTCAATTGCCTATCGCTGCACTCGTTATAATTCCGAAATCGCAGGGGAGCATGGCCATCGCCCCTACCTACCCCACTCTTCCCCAAGTTCGAGGTTCCCACCTGCACGAGAACGAGGGCTCCTTCCCCAACAGGCGCCTTCTAACTTTGGACAGCTACCATGGTGCCTATTACGTAGCCAAGTTTTCGCAATACATGATAGAGTGAAAGCGCTTAAAGTCTGTAGCAGGAGGAGTGGTTTTCTCCTCCAATAACCCGGTAATAGTCGGAAAGCAGCCGGGCCGGAAACACAAAAACTGCTGGCTGAAATTTTGGCGATGCCGACTCAACGCGCCGAATACACCAATAACCAGATTCCCTCACCTTTTCCCGAGGGCTGGTATTTTGTTGCCAGCCGCCAGGACCTGATGAGGGCCAGGGTGATCGCCAAGACCTGGATGGGGGAGAATATCGTCGTTTGGCGCGACGATGCCGGAAATGCCTGCGTAGCCGAGGCCTACTGCCCTCACCTGGGCTCCTATCTGGGCCCGGAGACGGGCGGGCGAGTAAGCGAGGGCAAACTGGTATGTCCCTTCCACGGGTACGAGTTTGACATCTCCGGCCAGTGTGTCGCCGCTCCATTTTCGGATCCTCCCAGGAATACCTGGTTGAAGGTGTTCGACAGCCAGGAAGTTGGCGGGTTGATTTTCGCGTGGTGGGGGATTGGTGGCCGACCACCGCAATGGAGTCTTCATCCTGACCGACCGAGCCAGGAGGGTTGGAGCGCGCCAGAGATTCGGACGGTGCGATTTCCTGGGCATCCGCAGGAGACAACAGAAAATTCGGTTGATTTGGCTCACTTCCTCTACGTTCACGGTTATGGCAATGTGGACCGCGTAGGGCGACTGGAAATCGACGGGGCTTACCTGCAGAGCCGTTTCGACTTCAGGACCGTTCGGAAAATACTTGGTTTCGCCAACTTCACCATGGATGTTTCCGCCGTCACCCATGTCTACGGCCTGGGGTATTCCTTCGTGGATATCCATGAGCGATTAATAGGAATGGACATGCGCATGTGGGTGCTGGCAACTCCGGTGGACGGCATCGACATAGACTTGGTTCTGGTATCACAGGTGCGCGAGATTCGCAATCCAAAGCGCCGACTTGCAGGTCTGGGGTTTCTTCCCGTTGGGCTGCGCGCCCCCATCTTTAACAAGTTCGTCGCCGCCAGCCAGCATCAGGACGTGCTGCAGGATGTGACCATCTGGCGGCATAAGCGGTATCGGTCCCGGCCGCGTCTCTGCCGCGCCGACGGCGAAATTATGCCCTTCCGGGCGTATTGCTCCCAATTCTATTCCGACCCCAGCGACGTGGAAAAGCCAGGCGCCCTGGCCCCGGACAGAGCTTCTCCCTGAAGGCGGCAAATGGCCGCCATGATTCCTTTGACCGTCGGGGCATTAGACGGCACAAGGGTGAGGGCAGCATCGAATGGCGATGGATCGGACTGTCAAAACTGAAAAGGGGCTTGCCGCAGGCGGAGTTCCGCAGCGGCCTCCACAGGGGCGTGGATGGAGTTTCCAAAGCTTGGCGCAGGGTTGTTGTGCAGGGACAGGTTTGACCAGTAGCACTGGCAACTCTTACAGGGGAAAAGTGGCCCAAGACTACAGTGGTTCCCCGATCACCGCTTCCCCGATCGCCGCTTCCCCGTTCAGCCCTCTGAGAGGAAGGTAATGCATGAGCAGAGTACTGGGTTGGTTAAGCTGGCTGGTCACGGCGCGACCGTACATTACGCTTCTTGTTCTCCTCCTCATAACCGTCTTGCTGGGGGCAGGCGCTGCCCGTAGGGCGCCGCCACCGGAGACCGCCGCGACGCTACCCCAGGGCAGCGCTGTGGCCGTGGCCCTGCATGAGATAGAGGATCTCTTCCGGGACTCTAGCGAAGCCAATGTAGTTACCCTCCTCTTTCGGGGGGATGCCCTAACCCCGGCTGGCCTCTCCCAGATGGATGCCCTGCTCAACCGGATTATTGCGGACCCGGCCGTCGGACCGCTGCTGGCGCCGGAAAATCCGGTGGTAGCTCCATCGTTGCTGGTGATGGCCCTCCTCCAGACTCCCGATTTTCAGGCGGTGACGCAGGAACAGCTCGATTCCCTCCAGGGACCACCGGAGATTCTCGGCGCCCTGGACGCGTTAACCGGTTCGGACACCGACGGAACTTCCGTGGCCATAGCCACGATCCGGGTGCTGGACACGAGAGACGATCGGATAAGAGAGGCTGAAAGGAGGATTCATGAACTGGCAACCGGTGATAGTGGCCCGCTGAGGGTGAGCAGCGTTTCACCGTTGGTTGTGGAGGACGAATACGTCAGAGCCACGGAGGAGGGTATGGCGCCGCTGGTAGGGCTGGCCTTCCTGCTCATCGCAGCCCTCATCCTGCTTTTTATGCGCACCATTTCAGACCTGTTGCTTACCTTGACTGGTCTGCTCATGGCAATAATCTGGATCGTGGGCGCGGAAGGCTGGCTGGGGCCCAACGCCCTGGGCCTCACCGGGCCACCCAACTCGCTAACGACAATGGTGCCCATTATCATCATCGGGCTTACAGTGGACTACGCCATCCAGATTGTTTCCCACTACCGGGAACAGCGTAATGCCGGAGAGCCGGTACTGGATGCCGTTCGAATGGGTTTTCGCAACGTTACCATACCGTTGGTACTGGCCGCCGTCACTACCATTGTGAGCCTGCTGGCAAGCCTATTCTCTCCCATAGAAATCGTGGGAGACTTTGGCATCATAGCCGGAATGGGCGTGGGCATGAGCCTGATAGTGATGCTGACCCTGGTTCCTGCAGGTCGCACTATTATTGACCGGCGCCGGGAGGCCAGGGGCTCCTTGAGGCCGCCTCGCCCCATCTCCAACGCGCTGCCGGGCGTCAGTCCCTTCGCTGAGATGTTGGGAAGGAGCATTACCCGCGCCCCGGGCCCTTACTTGTTGGCGGTTTTGGCCGTCACCATAGCCCTGGGATATGCGGCCACGGGGATCAAGTCTGAGTTCAGCATCAGAGATATTCTGCCCAGGGGCGGCGCCTTGCTGCAGGACATGGACACGCTCGATGCCTCCGTGGGGGGGTCCACTGAAATGGCGACGGTCCTCATCAGGGCAGAGGTGACGGAAACTCGGACCCTGCTGAATATGCAAGACCTGACTGGCGCCTTTCTTGACGAGCGCACCCGTCCCGGGGCGGCGGCAGGTCCTGTCCAGTCTTCTTTCGAACTGCTAGTACGCGACTGGACGAATGATAGCGGCGAACCCGGCGACAAATACGATCCAGAGTTGGCGGACCTGTTCCACCGGGCTTCGGCGGAGGTCCAACTGGACCCGGTGCTGATGCAGGAGCTCCTGGACAAGCTTGAAGAGGAAGACCCGACCCTGGGCCACCTGCTGGTTAACGATCCCAACGGCATTGACGCCCTGCTGGTCAGGTTTCCCGCCTACTCCGGCGACCCCGCGCAGACCAAGCTGCTGCAGGAAGAGATCGAGGGCCTCTGGTTCGGCGATGACGATGCTCTCACCGCTACATCCGAAAGCATCATATCGGTTACGGTGACGGACTCCATAACCGAACGCCAAACGGAGTCAATTAGCACTACCATCCTGGCGGCCCTGACCGTACTTGCCATTTTTTTCTGGGTAACGGTGCGGCAACCGGCGCTGGCAATAATCGCTGTGGGGCCCATTGTCCTGGTACTGATTTCGGTGCTGGGAACCATGGCCCTGCTGGACATTCCCTACACCATCATCACGTCAATCATAACCGCGCTTTCGATAGGTATTGGCGTTGATTACACCATTCACATGATTCACCGCTACCGGGAGGAATATTCGCACTATCGAGACCCGGAACTGGCGGCCATCCGGACACTGGGCACTACGGGTTCGGCGCTTCTGGGCTCCGCGTTGACGACAGCCTTGGGCCTGGGAGTGCTGGTAGCCTCGCCGCTGGCCGCCTCGCAGCAGTTCGGCTTCACGGCAGCTATCACCATTGCCTACTCGCTGATTGTGTCCATCATCGTGGTACCGGCGGCGATGACCTTCTGGGGCGCGTACCAGAACATGAAGCTGCGCTCCAACGTAAGGCGTTGGGCGGATGAACTGGACCAGGAGATAGAAGCCATCTACCGGCGCCAGGAAGGGGAGTCGGGTTCCTCATAGGACAGAGACCATGCAACTCCGCGGGCTATACCATTTATCCAGGGAACTGAAGGCGGCGTACCGCGGCGCGGACACCCGCCGTCGAGTGAGGAACTTCGACGGGTGGATGGACCAGGCAGCCACGAGGGATGACACCGCGGTCCTCTACGACCACGCCGAAACAGTCAGGGAATACTACGACCTCTGCAGTGAGTTCATGGTATTCGGCTGGGGCGATTCCCTGCACTTCGCGCCCCTGTCCCCAGGGGAGAGCCTGGAGGACTCCAAGGCCCGGCACCAGCGTTCAATGATCGCCGGGCTGGACTTGCGGGAAGGGATGACGGTGATAGATGTCGGCTGCGGCATTGGCGGCCCAATGCGCCGCGTGGTTCGGGAGGGACGGGTGCGAGTTGTTGGAATCAACAGCAGCGAGATCCAGTTGAACAAGGCGATGCTGTTGAACAAAGAGGCGGGAATCGGACACCAGGCCGATTACGTCCGGTGCAACTTCATGGACATGAGCGTCATACCGGACAACTCCTTTGATAGAGGCTACGCGATTGAATCCACCTGCCATGCGCCGGACAAGGCGGCCGCCTTCGCCGAGATATATCGCGTCTTGAAACCGGGGGCCCTGTTCTGGGGCCAGGAAATGTGCATGACCGACAGTTTCGATCCCCAGGACAGCCGGCACCAGGCCATTAAGCAGGAACTGATGCGCGGCATTGCACTCAAGTCTATTTCAACCATGGGCCAGGTGAATCGGGACCTGGAGATGGCGGGGTTTCAGGTCGTCGAGGGGAGGGATCGGGCCGTGGAAGAGAATTTCCCCACGACCGCCTGGTATCAGCCCATGGAGTCCCGGCACGGTACGGTGGGCAATGCACTGCACAGGATGCCCCTGGGGCGCAAGCTGTTTATTGGGGGGGCCAAGCTGGCGGAGGCATTTGGTGTGTTTCCGAAGGGCGCCTCAAACGTCATCCGGCTGCTGGACCGCACCGCCAACGCCTACGTCGCCGGCGGCCGGGCCGGCATCTTCACGCCGCTGTACTGCTTCCTGGCCCGCAAGCCTGACTAAACTAAAGCCAAAGTGAAAACTACGTTTGCCCCGAAAGGGGCTCACGGTACTTCGCCGCTGCAACTCAAGAGTTCTGCCCCGGACCGTAGGGGCGATTCGCGAATCGCCCCTACGTTGCATGCCGGGCTAGATGCACATCCCACCGTGACTTTGATTTAGGCTGCCTCAGACCCTGACACCAGGGCTTTCCGGATTGCCTCAGGTGTTTAGCTCATGCCTGCGTTCTGCGACGAGAAACTTCAGCTTCTTGCTGGGTTTCATGGAGGGCAACGCGTTGAACTTGAGCTTGTAGTTCCTGGGTGAAATCTCCAGAGTGAAGTGATGGGCAATCATCAAAATGTTAACGGCCAGCTGCAACTCCATCATTCGCGAGCCGAGACAAATGTGGGTGCCCAGCCCGTAGGGAGCGTAACCGGGACTGAGGTGTTCGTTGCGGGGGGGCATATAGCGGTCAATATCGAAGGTGAAGGGGTCGGGAAAGACGGATTCCATATAATGCGAGGCCGTTTGGGCAATGTAGATACGCGAACCCACCGGCAACTCGTAGCCTTCCACCATGCAGGAATTCATCACGTTCCTGATGGACATGGGGACGATGGGATACATGCGCAGGCTCTCCATGAGGAACCGATGGGTAACGCTGATGGCGGACGGGGTAAAATCCTCGGCGGCGGGGTCGCCGTTTTCGAAGAGCGCATCGGCTTCGCGTTGAATCTCACGGTAGATTTCGGGCTGCGACGCCATGGCGTAAAGGGCAAAACTGAAGGCATCGCCCAGGTAAACGCTGGCAATAAGGGCTGCCGAAAGCTGAAAGCGAAGAGTCGTCTCCGGCACAAACTGAGGGTCGCTGGCGTGCAGGCTCAGCCAGTCGTCCGCCAGGTCACGGGGCAAGCCGGCCCGCTGGGCCTGTGTATGGACGTTCTGGATCCGTTCCAGCAGGACGTCCACTGCCTTCGCCCGGCGCCTCATGCCCGGGGTGTTGAGCATGAACTTGGGCAACACCTTCACAATGTGGGTGAGGAGCGCTCGTTCCTTGAACTTCGCCAGGTCATTAAATATGTCCTGGGAATCAACGCTGACAAATAGGGGCGAGAGCTGGGAGTTGATCATCATGCGGCTCATGGTCGTGGCGGGAAGCGAGCTTCCAACGGTCCAATCCGCCATGAAGTTCCGCACATAAGAGTAGAGTCGGTCCAGCTGTCCCAAAAGCCGGCCGCGAGAATAGGCTGCCGACATGGATTTACGGAGCCGAAAGTGGTCCCCGCCATCCAGGGAAGGCAGCACTCCCGATGCGCCATATACTTTCTCAAAATCGGCGAAGTAGTCCCTGGTCCTCAGATACAAGCGGCCGTTGCGATGGGCCCAGCTGTTGGTCTCAGGGCCGGCCAGGAATATCATGGGCTTGGCGAAGGGTGGGCGCAACTCGAAAACCGGACCGTACTCTTCGGCCAGGTCCGCAAAGAGCGCAGGTAAGTTCCCGTGGCGGGCGTGGGAATTGGTCAGCAATTTCCGCAGGGAAACGGTGGGGATCCTCTTGGACAGGGCGGAACGTCGAAGCACCGGGCCAGCCAGATTGTGGGCGACGGCTTCCGCGATGGACCGGCCAATCAAGTCCATGTTGCAGATGAACTGAATCCGTTCTTCGGCGGCATCGTCAAGCTGGAACATGAACCGGAAGACGTCGCAGGTGTTAACGAGGCAAATGATAATAACGTCCCGAGGGTCGGGAATTTCGTTGTTGAAGATGACGTTGCTGATCCGGTCCCTTACGAACTGGACTACGTTGCCCTCGCCGCCGCCGCTCAGGAGTTCGTTACGCCAGGCCGTGGGCGAAAGTGTCCAGAACTCACCGTCATGGTGTTGCAGTATTTCCAGGTCAACCAGGCGGTTGAGGGTCAGGTCAACAATTGATTCGGCGCGGGGAGCCAGTCTCTCGATCCAGTACTGAGCGTTGCGGCGAACGGGCTCGCTGGCGATTTCCTCCAGGACGGGGTCCAGCGCGGGGTTTCCGGTGCTGGCGGAGTCCACCAGGTAAAGGGAGGTCATATCGGTGTCGATGCGGGACATGAGGGACAATTCGGCCAGGACGGAACCGACGACGGCGCAGTTCAAGCCCCAGCCGGGCACCTGGTGAAAGTAGCCGCTCTCTTCGTTGAGCAGCGCCAGGATGAGTTCGTCGTGCAGACTTAGCGTCTGGGTTGCAATACCGGAAACCGCAGGAGTCATTTTTTGCCGCTCCCTGGGCACCTGCACGGTGCGACTAGGCCAGTTGTGGTTGCCTCCCCATTATTCAGTATATCTTTCCGGTGGAGTTCAGAGCAATTAACGCCATACGAGGTAATTGCGGAAATTGCGGCCAGGGTTTTCTGCACATTGATCGTTGCCGGGGTTGCTGTCTCGGCCGGACAGGAAGCCCTGCTCATCTCCTGGCTTTCCTGAACCTCCAGCCGAACATGATGCTGCCGTAGTAGTTGAAGGCCCTTCGGGCCTCCGGGTCCTGGAAGGGATAGTCGGCGCCGAGTTGCCTGGCTGCGGCAAGCCCGCTGACGAAGCAGGTCTCCTGGCTGTTAATCAGCGTGTGGCCCCCGCAGTGCCACGACCGCCGTTTGCCCTGCACGAATCGGAACAAGTGCATCAGCCATGAAACGTGCCGCACATCGTGAACTATGTGCTGAAACCACCACCTTCCGATGATCTTCTCCCCGGCGATGCTGCTGACCGGATTGTAGGTTACCAGGCAGGGCCGGTCGGACCGGTGGGCCCACGGTTGCTGGTTGTGCATGATGTAGGTTATTTCATAATTGTCCGGCCTGGCGCCGTACTGTTCTATGTGATTGCTCCGGGTGGTCAAGGGGCTGGCTTCGTTGTCGGGCAGCACCGAGGCATCGGAATGGACGACCGTATGATTGTGCAGCTCACTTTCGTACCGAATGGAGGAGAGGATGTATCGCTCCAGGAAGGTGGGTCTGTCGAGAATCATCAGAGTCTGGTTTGCGTTGCAAGCGAAGACCACATCGTCGAAGGACTCCTGTATCCCTTCCTCATCCTCGACCACAATCTCACCGGGACGGCGGTATACCTTCCGGACGGGCCGGCTGAGGTAGATTTTCTCACGGTAGTTCTCGGTCAGCTTTTCGTAGATTCGTCGCGTGCCCCGGTCCCAGGTGCGCATGGGGGTTGCCCGCTCGATATCGAAGAACTCCAGGTATCTGGAAAAGAGAGCGGCGGGCATATCGAAGACGTTGGTCGCCATGAGAAAGTTCACAAACATGGGCTTCAGAATCTTATACCTGAAATCACCGGAAAACCCGGTGATATTCAGGACGGCGCCCATGCTTATGTAGTTGAACGGGTTGAGGGCGTTCAGG
Source organism: Chloroflexota bacterium (assembly GCA_009840135.1). Classification (GTDB taxonomy): domain Bacteria; phylum Chloroflexota; class Dehalococcoidia; order Lucifugimonadales; family UBA3495; genus Bin22. Next base: position 21,752 of record VXOH01000119.1, read on the forward strand.
ACTTTAGAACGGGAACGGGTCAGAGGACCGAACCGGTGCAGGCGCCGCAGAACTCTCTGAAACTTCTCTATCTCGGGCTGCAGTTGCTGGCGAACCTCCGAATCCAGGTCGTGAGCGTAAATCCGGCCGCGGTACCTGACGCTGTAGCTGAACCTCGTTTCCACCAAATCTATGTCAAACTGTTCCAGCAGCAGGAGAATGTGATGGTAAACCGACGGTATGCAGGCGGTTACCGAGATGTCGAAGGGGATTGAACTTCCGTCCTCCTGGGGCATGTCAACGGTAACCGCATTGCCTCCCACCCGGTCCTGGGCCTCAAAAACCCTGAAGTCGAAGCGGTCCGGGTGTTGATTCAGCCCCCAGGCGACCGCCAGCCCGGAAATGCCCCCACCGACAATCGCAATTCGACGCAATCTGCCATCTCCCGCCATCATTGCCTTGGCTCCCATTGTAGAGGTTGCCCAGGCTTCGGGGCTACCCGGGCGTCGTGAAGGACCGTGGCGGCAGGGGGTTGCGATGCGGCGTCGGTCTTGAATCTTCCGGCCCATGGCCGCTGTGATAACGGGGGCAGGTGCGGGTGGCGTACCGATTCAAGGGGTTTGCCAATGGGTCCGAAATCAAGGTCAAGGGGAGGGCGGGGGGCGAACGGAGGCTACCCGGAATGAAGGCGGATGGAAAGAGGATGTT
>VXOH01000119.1:22448-38811 GCA_009840135.1 Chloroflexota bacterium
CGGCGGCGAGTACCCGGGGGGGGGGCGGGGGGGGCCCCAACGGAGGGGGGGGTGGCGCCGCGGCGCCCCACCCCCCGCCCCGGGGGGGGCGGGGCCCCCCCCCCCCCCTACCGGTATTGAGACCATCTAAAAGGGAACCCTTCCCCGGTGCGGCGGCCTTTGCCATTTCCGGTCAATCCCTTTTACACTAGCCACCGGGCTTTCCCGCCGGGATTTATGAAAGCGATTGTACGGGATGTACCGGGAGCATACGGGGTGGGCTCCGGCTGAAGCCTATGCCGGCTGGTAAAGTCGTGATGCGTACAGGAAGGGCGGCAACGGGCCCAAAAGGGCGAGCCTGAAGGAGGAATGGACCAATGCACTGTGGAGTGATGGTTACCGGCTACAACCAGGGCGACTGGCCCCGCCTTATGGCAGAGGACTATGGCCGCCCGCCGGCAATACCGGACGCCGCGAATATGGACGACACCCTTTATATGGGGGAACTGGTGGAACCCCTGGGGTTTGATTCCATCTGGGCGACGGAACACTATGGGTCTGCCTACTCCATGCAGCCCAACCCCCTGCAATACCTGGCGTACTGGGCAGGCCGCACCAGTCGGGTGGATGTGGGCACGGCGGTGATCGTGGCGCCGTGGTGGAATCCGGTCCGGCTGGCCTCAGAAATCTCCATGCTGGACATTCTGCTGAAGGGAAGACGGCTCCACCTGGGCATTGGGAGGGGAATCGCGCCCCACGAATACGCATCGCTGGGTTATCCGATAGACCAGTCCCACAAGTACTTTTATGACGTGATTAACGTAATCAAGGCCGCCGACGGCGCGGAACGGTTCGAGTTCAAGGGCGATGTGTACGACATCCCGCCGACAACCATCCGGCCCCAGGCACGCCACAAGGGGGAGCTGACCAGGGACATCAAGGTAGCTTTCACCACCGAGGCTTCAGCGAGGATGGCCGCCGAGAACGGGCTGGGGCAGATGTTCGTAGCCGGCGACGACGTGGACGAGATGACCGCCAAGGTCCGGCGGTTCAACAGGATTCGCAAGGAGTTGGGGTTGCCACCGGATCAGCCAACCACCCTGCTGTGGATGTACTGCGCCGAGGACCGGGAAGAAGCCGAAGAGGGCTGGACCTATTTCTACAACCAGCTAACCGCCGCCCAGCATCACTACTTCGAATGGAACAACCCCGGTTATGAAGGCATAGCCGGCTACGAGGAGTACCTGAAGCGCCAGCGCGCCGACGTGGGTACCGCGGATGCGGGGTTCGCGGCCCGTCGCGCGACCCAACCCATCGGCACCCCGGACGAAATTATCGAAAAGATCAGGGCGGTGCAGCAGACCATCAGCTGTGAAAAGCTGGTGGTCCACGTGTTTTACGGCGGGATGCCCAGGGACAAGGCGGAAAAAAGCCTGAGGCTGTTCGCAGAGAAAGTCCTGCCAGAGGTCCAGGCCATGCCCACACCGATAAATCCCATGTCGCTGGAGTGAATCAGACTTACATCATTGGATAACGATCCTCAGATAAATCGCCAATTTTGTAGCAACGTGTTTAAGCGGCAATCCAGAATGGAGAAGCGGGGTGAATCCAATGAATAACAGCCCTCTAATACCCGGTATATCTTCGCTGGTGGCGGAAGACCCGGAGAGTCAACGCCGTTTGACCAGGGGCCTGATTTACCTTTGGGTTGGCCTGATCGTCATTGTTGTCGGCTCATTTGCCGCCCTCCTCTATTACGGGGGCGAGGTCTATCAGATGGCCCCGCCGGTACCTGAGGCTATCGCCGTATCTGATGGGGAAAGCGTTTTCACCGGCGACGACATAAGAAGGGGCCAGGACGTCTGGCGTTCTATCGGCGGGCACGAGTTGGGTTCGGTCTGGGGACACGGCGCATACACAGCGCCGGACTGGACTGCCGACTGGCTCCACCGGGAGGCGGTATGGCTGGCGGAATACTGGGCGGAAGAAGAACACGGCGTCCCCTTTGATTCCCTGGAGCCAGAAAAGTCAGCCGCCATTCAGTCAAGGCTACAACAAGAACTGCGGGTGAACACCCACGATCCGGTTACGGGAGTCGTTACTATTTCTCCCCTGCGGGCCCAGGCCATTGAGGCGGTGCAGGCCCACTACACTGCGTTGTTCGGCAATGACCCGGAACTGGACCACCTCAGGGAAAGTTATGCCATGCCCCGTTCCGTCATTCCCGACGCGGATCGTCGGGAGGCCTTTACCGCGTTCATTTTCTGGGCCTCCTGGGCCTGCGTTACGGAACGCCCAGGCAGGGACATCACCTATACGCACAACTGGCCGCCGGAGGACCTGGTAGGCAACGAACCCACTCCGGTTATGGTCGTTGTTTCCGTAATCAGTTTCGTGCTGCTTCTGGGCGGAATTGGCGGGCTGGCCTGGTTCTTCGCCGCCAGCCGGGACACCTGGAGGAGCGAGCCGACCACAACACCCGTTGATCCTTTGATTGACTCGGAGCCAACGCCTTCAATGAAGGCCACCCACAAGTATTTCTGGGTGGTGGGAGCGTTGGCGGTTTCCCAGATAATAACCGGCATCATCACGGCCCACTACGGCGTGGAAGGCAACGAATTCTACGGCGTGCCCTTGTCGGACTGGGTTCCATATTCGTTGTCGCGAACGTGGCACGTCCAGCTGGGAATGCTGTGGATTGCCACCTCGTGGCTGGCCACCGGTCTGTGCCTGGTGCCGCTGATAGCGGGGTACGAACCCAAATTCCAGAAATGGGGAGTCAACCTGCTGCTGGTGGCCCTGGTTATAGTTGTGGCCGGTTCCATGGCGGGCCAGGCCTTCGCCATCCACCAGGTCCTGGGCGACAAGATTAACTTCTGGTTCGGGCACCAGGGGTATGAATACCTGGACCTTGGCCGCTTCTGGCAGGCCCTGTTACTGACGGGCCTGTTGCTGTGGCTGGCACTGATGCTGCGGCCCCTCATTCCCGCCTGGCGGTCTGCCAAGGGAGACAGCCGTCGGAGGCAGTTTCTCGCAATTTTCATGCTTTCCATTGGCGCCATCGCCTTTTTCTATGCCCCGGGTCTGATACCGGGGCAGCACACCAACCTGGCTATTGGCGAGTACTGGCGCTGGTGGGTGGTTCACCTGTGGGTGGAGGGTTTCTTCGAGGTATTTGCCACGGCCGTAATATCGCTCATTTTTGTGCGCCTCGGCCTGGTCAGAGTCCAGTCGGCGGTGATGGCCGTATTGTTTACCACTATTCTTTACCTCAGTGGTGGTGTACTGGGCATGTTCCATCACCTCTATTTCACCGGAACCTCCCCGGTCATCCTGGTGATAGGCGGTACTTTCAGCGCCCTGGAGCTCATGCCTTTGGTCATGATTGGCTTCGAGGCCCACGAGAACCTGGCAATGACCCGCCGGACTTCCTGGATCCATCACTACAAATGGCCCGTCTATTTCTTCATCGCCTCCGCCTTCTGGAACCTGGTGGGGGCAGGACTGTTCGGATTTCTGATTAATCCGCCCATCGCCCTCTATTACATGCAGGGGCTGAACACCACGGCAGTCCACGCCCATGCGGCCCTTTTTGGGGTCTACGGCAACCTGGGCCTTGGTTTGACCCTGTTGAGCCTCCGCCTGCTGACCGTGCGCACCCAGTGGAGAACCGGGACACTGTCCTTCGCCTTCTGGTCCATCAACATAGGTCTGGCGCTGATGGTCATGCTCAGCCTGCTGCCCGTCGGCCTCGCCCAGACCTGGGCCAGCGTGGAGCATGGTATGTGGTACGCCCGTTCAGCCGAGTTCCTGCAAACGCCCTGGCTGGAAGTGGCCCGCTGGCTCAGGTCCATCGGCGACACCATATTCGCCGCGGGCATTCTGGCGCTGGGCTGGTTTGTGATCGGTCTCTCCGGCGGATGGTCGGGACGAATGGTCCGAGACGATGTGGGAGGCCAGGGGAGCGAGCAGGTCGAAACTGCTTCCCAGGCAGAAGCATAACGGGAAGTTAAACCCACTTTGTCAGAGGTCCAGTTGGAACCCGCCGCAATTCCGCCCACCGTGGCGACACGCGGCTCGACCAAATAGCGGAAGGATTTAAGGAGAGAAAGGTTAAGCGGAGCCGAGTTGCAAGCTTGAAGCAACTCGGCTCCTTTTGTTTTCCCGCCAGACTACCGGAAAGAAACTGCCGGCGGTTAACTGCCACTCGGGGCTAGAACTCTTCCACCGGGCGGGTGGCTATGCCGTAGGTGCCGTAGAAGAAGTTGGCGTAGTGGGTGGTGCCGCCGGTTACGAACAAAAGGTATTGCTCCGGGCTTTCCAGCATGGGTATGGTCGCTTCCGGGTCGCCTTCCAGGGCTTGCAATTCCGGATGGTGCAGCCACTTGCCACTGTCGTCCCTGGGTACGCCCCGGCTGCCGATGGCCTCCTGCAGATTGACCCGGCAGCGCTCGTGCAGCCATTCCTGGGCATCGCGCTTGCTGAAGCCGGCGTGGTCCAGAATAACTGCGCGGGAAGGGCTGAGCATGACGGGATGGTAGGGTCCGGGATAGGACACCCGCTGGTTGGTATGGCCCACCTGGGCCGATTGCCAGCCCCTTATCCAGCCGCCGGCGCCCGAGCCGGGGTAGTACATCAGCTGGGCGATGTTGTTCAACGTGTCCTTGTGGCTCCGGGAGCCCGAATCCAGGATATCGCCGGGGCCGGTGACAGTCACCACCGTGACGGCGCTTTCGTGGGGTTCGAATCCCTGGTCCACGTGGTAGGGCTGCCAGGGGCTGAGTTCCTCGTTCTCGGCAATGCACATGCCGAACTTGGTAGGCAGGCCGATGAAGTTGGGGTCGCCGGTGCCCGCCTTGCAGTAGCCGATGTTGATGAGGCAAAGCCGAAGGGCGCGCCCGATGGCGGTGTTGGCGCCGTTAACCACGCCGGGGCCCATGGCCGAGGTGCCGCAGTTGATGCCAGCACGCTGGGCAATGGGGCCGTTGACCAGGATGAGCGGGGCTTCGGTGTGGCCCGACACCTGCATATCGCGGTGGTTCATCTCCGGCTGGGCCAGGCAATCTATGGCGGCCAGCAGGACCGGGAACTGCTCGGGGCGGCAACCGGCCATGACGGCGTTGATGGCGATCTTCTCCACGGTGGCAACGCCAAAGCCGGGCTCCATCACCATCATTACATCCTGGGGATTGCGGCCAGTGCCGGCCAGCATTCGCTCCACCAACTCGGGAGTAGGGGGCACAACGGGTATGCCGTCGCTCCAGTCCCGTTCGGCCAGGAAACGGTTCACCGCATCCAGCCCTTCCGGGGATGCGTCCATCTCTACGGTAAAGACCTCGGTTGCGCCGTTGGTCTTCTGGTCGGTTATGGGGCCGCGGGTGACAGGCAATACAGTCAGACCCTGGATGATGGCGTCAACCTGCCCGTCCACCATGTTGCGAATGAAATCGGGCTGCTGGCCGGTGGTGGCGTGGGGAATGACGACGTAGGCGGCGGTGGGCTGGCCCCAGCCGTCAACGCAGGACTGCCAAGCCCGGGCAAAGCTCTGGGCGGCAATGGCTACGGTGGGAACGCCCGCCTTCTCCATGGCAACCATGTCATGGCTAAGCCACGACGTGCAGCCCCCTCAATGGGCCGTGGCTCCCACCATGGCGTCAACCTCGGTGGCAATGCGGGCGGCCTCCTCGTCGTCAATGTGGACGCCGCGGCTGAGAACCGGTCGGCCTTCCCGCAGGTCGCCGCCGTACCGCTGGAATTTTACGCCGGGATAACGGCGCTGCAACTGCTCGGCGAAGCGGTCCACGGCAACATCGGCGCCGCCGGTCATGTTGTTGTACAGGCCGATGGTCTTGCCCTCGAAGGTGGCAAGCCTGGGGGCGGGTGGCACCTTGAAGTCCACCCGGCTGGCTGCGGGAGACATAATCTGTACTTTCATTCCGCAAATCCTTTACAAATCAGATTGGGCATGGGGGATATTACACGGGCGGCATCCCGAACCCGGAATGCCTCTTTGGAGGTGAGCATAGATTGAACCGCCCAATAACGTCAAGCAGGGGTTGGACTCCAGGGGAGGGCAATCGCACGAATGTGCTCCGGCACCCTTCGTCATTCCTGCGAAGGCAGGAATCTTGACTTCATCCAGCGAGGTTCCCGCCTTCGCGGGAACGACGGTGCCTTCCCGAGCCTTTCATGCGATCGCCCAAGGTCCCTGGGCACCATTGAAGGGCAACGCGCCGGAATTGTCCCTCCAGCATAAGAAGCCGTTATTCCAGGTTTGGAGCCACCTCTCGACCGAGCAATTTCATGGAGGTTAGAACCTGGTCGGGCGGCACGCGACCACCGGCATTGACGTCGGCAACCACCATTGAGATGCCCAGTTCATCCTTCAGATGTTCAAACTTGTCAATAACTTCGTCGGGGCTGCCGAATACCACCCGGGAGTCAAGCACCTCTTCATAGGACAACTGAGCGAGAGCCTCGGCCCGCCGGCGCATTCCCTCGGGGTCGGTCACCCCCTCATCGCCCAGGCGGGAAATCATCAGGTTGGACTGGCGCTGGTAGAAGGCCAGCATGCTTTCCCTGGGCTCAGAAAGCGCCCTTTCCGGGTCGGCGGCGGTGTACACCGGCACGCGAATGCCCACGTCCGGCTCGCCGGGAATGCCGGCCTCCCGCCACGCCTCGGCAAAGTGGCCGATCCTGGCTTTCAAATCCTCGAAGGTGCCGAAGCCCACATTGACAAAAATCGGGATGCCCATGCTGCCGGCGCGGGCAAAACTCTCCAGGCTGGCGCAGGCCATGCGCAGGGGCGGGTGCGGCTTCTGGACCGGCTTGGGCATCAGTTTGACGTTGTGGAAGTTATAGAACTCACCCTCGTAGCTGAACTCGTCGGTGGTCCATGCTTTGAGGATAACTTCCAGGGACTCCCAGAAGCGCCCCCGGCTTTCGGAATAGGGAATGTTGTAGCCGCTGTATGAGATAGTAAGGCCGCTGCGGCCGATGCCGAAATTAAACCGGCCCTGGCTTATCTGGTCCACGGTGGCGGCTTCCTCCGCAATGCGGATGGGGTGATTCAGGGGGAGGACCTGGACGGCGATTCCGACCCGCACCCGTTCCGTCCGGTTGGCAATGGCGGCGGCCACCACGATGGGCGAAGAGAGAACGGAGCGCTGGGGCTGGAAGTGACGCTCGGCCAGCCAGATGCTGTGGAAACCGGACTCTTCGGCCACGTCAACTTGCTCGAAGCTGTCGCGAAAGGCGGCGGGCTGGTCATTAACGTCACGAATGTCAAATTCAATGGCGGCGGTAAGTTCCAATTTGCTCTCCTGCTCGCTTAAAGGCCAAGGCCGCGGGACCGGCGACGGGCAAGTTGGCGCGGCGATTAATAAAGGTGGCACGACGTGGTGTGGCCTGGCGCAACCTCTTTTGTTTCGGGAATTTCGACGGCGCAACGGTCCATGGCAAAGGGGCAGCGGGTGTGGAACCGGCAGCCGGATGGAGGATTCAGGGGGGAAGGCACTTCCCCGGTCAGGATAATTTCGTCCTGCTCAATGTCGGGATGGGAGGGCAGGGCCGCCGACATCAAAGCCTTGGTGTAGGGGTGCAGGGGGGTGTTGTACAACTCCTTCACCTCGGCATACTCCACAATCTGACCGAGGTACATCACGGCCACCCAGTCGCACATATAACGTACCGTGGCCAGGTGGTGGGCAATCAGCAGGTAGCTGACCTCGTACTCCTTCTGCAAGTCCTTCAACAGGTTCATTATCTGGGCCCGGATGGAAACATCCAGCGCCGATACCGGCTCATCGAGCACGATCATCTTGGGGTTCAGGGACAGGCCCCGGGCGATGGCCAGCCTTTGGCGCTGCCCGCCGCTGAATTCGTGGGGAAAGAGGTTGGCGTGGTAGGAACTCAGACCCACGTCGTTAAGCAGTTTTTCGACTCGCTCTTCGATTTCCCGCTTGGGGACGTCCCAGTTGATAACCATGGGTTCACCGATGAGGTCCCTGACCCGCATCCGGGGGTTCAACGAACTCCAGGGGTCCTGAAAGACGGCCTGCACCGAACTGCGATAGGACCGGCGGTGGCTGGCGTCGGTATGGTGAATGTCCTCGCCTTCAAACAGTATCTGCCCTTCGGTGGGTTCCTCCAGCATGAGCAGCAATTTCGCGGTGGTGCTCTTGCCACACCCCGACTCGCCCACGATGCCCAGGGTCTTGCCCCGTTCGATCTGGAAGGAGATACCATCCACCGCCTTCAGGTAGCCGGTAGTGCGGGAAAAAATCAGCCCCTTGGTGACGGGAAAGTGCTTCTTGAGGTCGCGAACTTCCAGCAGGGCCGACGCCCGCGCGGAAGCTTCACCCCGTTGCGGATTAGCGGTCATGCCAGCCTCCAGCAAGCTGCATTATGGGTGGCGGAGACCTGGAATTGGGCGGGATATTCCTCCCGACACCGGTCCATAACGTGAGGACAGCGGTCCGCAAAGGCGCAGCCCTGTGGGAGGTCGTGCAAGGCCGGTGGCTGGCCCTCGATGGCAAACAGCCGGTCCACGTCTTCCTCCAGCTTGGGCACTGACGCCAGCAAGGCCTCGGTGTAGGGATGGGAAGGACTGTTGAATATCTCCCGCACGTTGCCCATCTCCACAATCCTGCCGGCGTACATCACCGCGACGCGGTCGCACATTTTGGCCACCACGCCAAAGTCGTGGGTAATGAAAATCAACGCCAGGTTCTGCTGCTGCTGCAAGTCCTTCAGCAGCTTCAGGTACTGGGCCTGGATTGTCACGTCGAGGGAAGTGGTCGGCTCGTCGGCGATCAGGACCGCCGGCTCACAGGAAATGCCTATGGCGCCCACCACCCTCTGGCGCATGCCGCCGCTCAGCTGGTGAGGATAGTCCTTGACCCGCGTTTCGGCGGCAGGGATGTTAACCTTTCGCAGGACTTCCAGGGTTTGCTGCAATATGCTGCGCCTGGGTATATCCTGGTGTATCTGGATGGCCTCGTTCACCTGGCTGCCAATGGTGAACACGGGATTCAGGGAAGTCATGGGGTCCTGGATGATCAGGGCTATCTGGCTGCCCCGCACTTTGCTCATCTCGTTTTCGGTAAGCTGCAGAATGTCCTGCCCCTGCAGGACGATGCTGCCGCTGACTATCTCGCCTGGCGGCATGGGAATCAGCCTCATCAGGGACAGCATGGTCACCGACTTGCCGCAGCCCGATTCCCCCACTATTCCCAGGGTCTCGCCCCGCCGCAGGTCAAAGCTGACGCCGTCCACAGCCTTGACGGTGCCCCAGCGGGTGCTGAAGTAAGTGCGGAGGTCTTCAACTTCGAGGACAATGTCGCCGGTGTGACCGTTAGAAACCATTACCGACCCTCATAAGAATGACGGGAAAATCCGCATAATTGGGAGAAATTATCGCTGATTGCGACTACCTCGGTCGGACGAATCTGTTGGCGACTGTAATTAAAGGGGCCTTCTTTGTCAACCAACCTGTTTCCTACCTGCTGGCCCAGGACAACCAGGGCATAGAGCAACTAGGAAGCTATCTCAAGACCTGTGCTGGTAGTCCCATGGGCTCTCCAACCTGCCTGCTCTCCCTCACCCTACCCCTCTCCCAGAGGGAGAGGGGACTTTTGAGATAGTTTCGGAGTGCCGATGGTCCCGTTGCGCATGGCCTGGGCCCGTTGGACGCTAATGGGAGTCAACGATCATCGTAGCGCCTGGTACTTGTGCCCGTCTGCAAAAGGCCCTTGGGTGAATACCGTTATCCAATTACGATAAACATCAAAAATAATAGCAAAGGGTACGTAAAATACGATACATGAATGCAAAAGGACAGCTTTCCCGATAGCGATTTTCCGTTTCATTGACATTCCCATAAATTAGGAATAGTGTTGGGAAATCCTGCAGGAAGGGGGCCATGATATGTTCAAGCTATGGAAAACATGCTTCCGCAGTCTGCCACTGTTGGCGACTCTTACCGTGTTGATGTTCCTGGTGGCCTGTGGAACCTCCGAGTCCCCCGACGCCCAGTCAGCCAGTGAACCGGCGGCCCAACCTGCCGCAGAGCAGCAATCGGCGCCGTCAGCACCGCAGCAAGAACCCGCCAGTGAGCCGGCATCTTCTTCTTCCCAGAGTGAGGCTTCAAGCGGCGCTGCGCCCGCCCCGACCACTGCGCCCGCCCAGGTTGCCGCCGAGCCTGCCGCTGCCCCACAGTCCGATGCCCCCACCGGCACTTTGCGCATAGCCCTGGATGAGATTGGGCCGCCTAAGTGGATTCCCAAGCTGCAGGGAGCTCCGCAAAACAGCATCAATAACACCACCTTCTGGGAGTCGTTGTGGAAAAACCAGAAGAGTGACGGTTTGACCGGGGTGCTGGCCGAAAGCTGGGAGATTTCCGACGACGCTACGGTGTGGACAATCAACCTGCACCAGGGAGTGCCTTTCCACCATGGCTATGGAGAAATGGCTGCCGGGGACTTTGTCTTCAGCATGGAGAATAGCGTGGAGGAAGGCACGACCAGGTCTCCCCGGCTGCTTCAGCGAAACTTTTTCGCCGAGGGCGGCGGGATGACGGTGCTGGATGATTACACCTTTGAAATTAACACCGTTACCCCCTCCTGGAGTATGCCCTGGGATGTGGCCACCGGGATGACCTCCTACATGGGCACCGGCGTGATCAGCCAGAAGTATTACGAGGAATATGGAGAAGAAAAGGCCGGATTCACCCTGGCCGTGGGCACCGGTCCGTGGGAGAGCGTAGAACATGTAACCGGGGGCACCTGGCGATTCGAGGCGGTGCAGGATCACTGGCGCAAGACACCCAATTTTGCCGAGCTCCATTATTCTGAGATTTCCGAGGAGTCCACCCGCCTGGCCAACTTCCTGGCCAACAAGCTGGACATAGCTACATTTAACCTGGAATCCATCGGCCAGCTGGAGCAGCAATGCTCCGACTGCAAGTTCAAGACCTTCACCACCGGCGCTCAGCTGTTCATCAACATCCACGGCAACCTCTATGTGGATCGGGACGACCTGCCCACGCCACGGGACCCCAGCCTTCCCTGGGTTTCGGCCAGCACGGACATGAACTCGCCAGACTGGATAAACGCCCGCAAAGTGCGGAAGGCCATGGCCATAGCTATTGACCGCCAGCTTCTGGTTGATACCCTCCTCCAGGGAAAGGGAGCGCCGGCCCATGTTTACGGCTGGGCAGGATTTGAGGATGAGCTGGGCTACCTGGCAGACCTCAAGCACGAATACGATCCCGAAATGGCGAAGCAGTTGTTGGCCGAGGCAGGCTATCCGGACGGCTTCGAAATACCAATGGCCCTGACCAATCGCCCCTTCCCGGCCACCATTGAGACGGCGGCGGCGGTGGCAACGATGTGGGAGGATATCGGAATCCGCACCACGCAGGTACGGCAGCCCATGTCGGCCTTCCGCCCCAACTTTGTGGAACGCTCCTGGAAGGGCGTCAACAGCCACGGCAACATTGTGTCCAGCGAACCCCTGCTATCCCGTACCCAGACCTATGTCATAGCCGGCGTGGTCAATTACGGGGTGGAGCACCCTGTTTCCGAGGACCTGAACGCCAGAATAGAAAATGCTTTTGAGCAGGAGGAACGCCTGGACCTGGTGCGGGAATACACCAAGTTCCTCTTTGACGAGGTGTTTACCATCCCCACGGTGAACGTGTACCACATCTGGCCTCTGGGGCCGGCGGTGGACGACTGGGAGTGGACCTTCCCCGTGGTACGGGTACCGTCCAACCTGGAATACATTCCTCACCGGCAGTAGCCAAAGTGTTGATCGAGAGGGCGACGGACATAACGGCCGTCGCCCTTTGCTTACTTTTTTGCCTACTTTGAAGAATTGTCCTGGGGCTTACCACCTGACGAGTCAGTCCATTCTCTACAGGGGGAACTATGGCAGCTACATCATTGATAAGAAGCGCAATTTTCGGAGTTTTAATTCTTGCCTTGACTTTGGTTGTGGCCTGTGGGGCCTCGGAAGAGCCCGCCGCCGCTCCTGAACCGGCCCAGCGGGCCCAGGCGGAGTCTCAGCCGCAGCAACCTGCGGCCCCTGCGGAACCGGCGGCCATGGCCCAGCCGGCACCAGAAACGGCGGCTCCGCCGTCCTCCGGTTCTTCGCAGCCGGCCGCCCAGCAGAGCGCCCCGGCGGCTACCGTCGCGCCAAGGCCGGCGGGAGCGCGGTCCACCCTGGTGCCAACGCCTACACCCGCTCCGGTGGCAGAGGTTATGGAGGAACAGGCCTCCGTGGGAACGCTTAATGTGGCCTATTCCCAGCTGGGGCCGCCCAAGTTTATCCCGAAGCTGAGCGGGTCGCCGCAGACGGCCATCAATATGTCAACGGTATGGGAGTCCATGTGGCACAGTGATTCCCAGGGCAACGTGATACCCCGGCTGGTGAAGGAATGGTCCGTTTCCGACGACGGCAACGTCTGGACCCTGCACCTGGAAGAGGGGGTGCCCTTCCACAAGGGCAAGGGCATAATGACGGCCCAGGATATGATCTGGTCAACGGACAACATCGTTTCTGAAGGGACGGTGTCGGGCCGGCTGGCCCAGAGGCAGACCATCTTCTATGCCGAGGGCGGTGGCATGACGGCCGTGGATGACTACACCCTGCAGGTCGATACGACGTCCAACGGGCCCAGGTTTGACCTCACCTGGTATTCGACCTCGGCCAGGTTGACGGGAGCCCTGCCGGTAATGAGCGGGGCCCACGTAGATGCCCTGGGAGAAGAAAGGGCAGGCGTGGAAGACCCCATTGGCACCGGGCCGTGGCAGCACGTGGAGCACAAGACTTCGGAAGTGTGGAAGCTGGAGGCAGTGCAGGACCACTGGCGCAAGACTCCGAACTTCGCCGAGTTGAACCTCTGGGAAATCGCGGAAGAATCTACCCGTATCGCCAACTTCCAGGCCGGCAAGATGGACAGCATCCACATGAGCCTGGAGTCGCTGCCGGTTATCGAGCAGGTGGAAGGGGTCAAGTTCCTGAGGCTGCCCGGCGGCGGCCAGACCCATATCAATATCCATGGTCAAATGTACATTGACCGTCCCGACCTGGGGACGCCGAGAAATTCCGACTTGCCGTGGATTTCGTCCAATCCGGACGTCAGTTCGGCGGAATGGGAACAGGCGCGAAAGGTCCGCGAGGCAATGTCCATTGCGGTGGACCGGCAGTTGATAGTGGACGAACTGCTGGGCGGCGCGGGTGAGGTAAACCACACCTTCGGCTGGATGGGTCACGAGGCTCGTCTGAACGAGTTGCAGGATTCGCTGGTTTACGAGTACGACCCCGACCGGGCCAGGCAGTTAATGGAGGAAGCAGGGTACGGCGACGGGTTTGACATTGTAATGGCCTTGACCACGCGACCCTTCCCGGGCACGGTGCAGACCGGTGAGTATGTGTGCCTGATGTGGGAGGAGATCGGCATTCGCTGCGCCCAGGAGCGGAGCCAGATGTCGGCCTTCAGGCCCAAATTCGTGGACCGCTCCCACGAGGGCGTGAATACCCACGGTGTGGGGCCGTTGCCCGAACCGCTGGTTACCTACTCCTCGTCACTGGTCAGCGCGGGAATCATCAACTACGGCATTGAACACCCGTGGCTGGATGCGAAGATCGCCGAGGCGATGGCAACCTTTGACGACGAGCAGCGATTCGTCCTGCAGAGGGAAGTCGCCCAGTGGGTTTTTGATAACGTGGTGATTCTGCCGATGTACAAGGTGAACTGGATTTTCCCATTGGGCCCAAACCTGGACCCCTGGGAAATGGCGTGCTGTGACGCCCGGGTTCTCTTTGACCTGGAGTACGCTCCGCACCGGCAGTAAACGCCATTCAGGACTGTAGTTGAGCTTCGCTCATCCCGTCTTGCCGGCCCAGGCAGGCGAGACGGGATGGGAAGGGGCTATGGCCCACAATCCCCGCCCGTTACCGGAGGTTATCAAGCGTGCAAAGATTCCTGTTGCGGAGGCTGTTGCTAACGATAGTCACCTTGTGGCTGGTTTCGGTGCTTATTTTCTTCATGGCCCGGATCTCCGGAGACCCCACCACCCTGTTGATTGACGACTACGCCAGCGCCAGCACCCTGGAAGAACTGCGGGCTTCCCTGGGGCTGGACAAGTCCTACCCTGAGCAGTACTGGATTTTCCTCAAGAACGCCGTGCGGGGTGATTTCGGCATTTCCATTGTGCAGAAGCAGCCGGTGGGTTCACTGATTATGCAGCGTCTGCCGGCCACCCTGTACCTGGGGCTGGTCGCCTTCGCATTTTCCCTTGTGGTGGGCATACCCCTGGGGGTGCTCTCATCCCTGAAGCGGGGCAGCGTCATGGACCAGGTGGGAAAGATCGTTGCCCTCATCGGACAGTCGGCCCCGCCCTTCTGGATAGGCATCATGCTGATGTTCTTCTTTGCGGTGCGGCTGGGCTGGGTAGCTCCGTCCGGGCGTGAGGAGATCAGCAGCATTGTCCTGCCGGCCATAACCCTGGGATGGTTTAACGTCGCGGCCAACCTGCGGCTGATGCGGTCGGCGATGCTGGACGTGATGGACACCGAATACATCAAGCTGGCCCGGGCCAAGGGGGTTAGCCAGAACATAATCATCTGGAAACATGCCCTGCGCAACGCGCTGATTCCGCCCCTGACTTTCGCCGGTATTACCCTGGGCGGCCTGATCACCGGGTCCCTGGTGGCCGAGACGGTATTCGCCTGGCCTGGCCTGGGTCAACTGGCCTTCCTGGCTGTGCGGGACTCGGACTACCCGTTGCTGCAGGGTGTGGTGCTGTCCTTTGCCGCGGCCTACCTGGCGACGGCCTTTCTGGTGGACGTGTTCTATGCCTACGTGGACCCGCGCATCCGGTTTTCCTAGTTTCCCGACCTGAGTTTTCAGTCCGTGTCCCTTGCCCGAATCTTCGGAGGATGAGATGGCCGAGAATCCCACCCAGGCAGTGCTGGTTCCCGCCCCGGAAAGAGTCGGACTGCCTAAAATCCTGAGGACCGTCAGGCGGTGGCCGCTGCTGCCGCTGGCCATGCTGCTGCTGGTGGTCTTCGCCGGGGTTATGGCCCCGTGGATTGCCCCGGAGGACCCGCGTAAGGGCAACCTGCGGGCGCGGATGGTGCCGCCGGTGTGGCTGGAGGGCGGGAGCATGGAGCACGTGCTGGGCACCGACCACCTGGGCCGGGACATTCTCAGCCGCATCATCCACGGCGCGCGCATTTCGCTGGTGGTGGCGGCGGTAACCCTGGGACTGGGCGGCACCACCGGCACCGTGCTGGGGCTTCTGGCCGGATGGTACGGCAAATGGATTGACGAGATAATCATGCGGATCGTGGACATTGCGTTAGCGATCCCACTGGTGCTGGTGGCCCTGGTGATGGTGGTAGCGGTGGGACAGTCCTTTCCCTCGGAGTTGGGTGGGCAAACCGGTCTCATCATCCTGGTGCTGGCCGGCTTTTTCTGGGTGCGCTTTGCGCGACTGGTCCGGGGAGAGGTGCTGCAGCTAAAAACCCTGGACTATGTGGCGCTGGCGAAAGTGGCCGGAGCCTCCATTCCCAGGATACTGTTCGTCCACATCCTGCCGGGTGTCATTAACACCCTCATTGTCCTGGCTACGCTGCAGGTCGGGTTTGTCATCCTGGTGGAGTCAACGCTGAGCTTCCTTGGCGCGGGGGTTCCTCCTCCCACGCCGGCCTGGGGCTCGATGGTGGCCGAGGGACGGGACTTCCTGGCCGGTGCGTGGTGGATAGCGACCATGCCGGGGCTGGCGATTCTGCTGACCGTGCTCTCGCTGAACCTGTTTGGCGACTGGCTCCGCGATACCCTGGACCCAAGGCTGCGCCAACTGGCAACAAACTGACGCCTCGCCAGTTCCACCTTTTCCCACGGGCATGGCCGACCACTATGCCGGCTACTTGGATAGGGATGTGGGGCCACCGGTCCAGATGAAATCGTTGCTTGCTCGAACCCGGTGGCAGGTCTGGCAGCCTTCATGCCTGCCTTCATGACTCACGGTCCCGTCGGGCAGGACCTTGAGATAGAACCAGTCGTTGTTTTCGGGGTCATAGTCTTCCACTTTGTACATGACGGTAAGGGCCTGGAACTCTTTCTCGATGGTGTAGTTCTCCTTCACGACGATTGCGTTGGGGGACATGGCGCCCTTCTTGCCAGTGATAGCGGCAAGGGCCGGCTGGTTCACGTAGGTGGAGAGAACCTTGCTGTGACCACCGTCGCTCACGTATTTCTCGCTAAAGCCGGGCCACAGCGGCCAACTGGACTGGTAGTCCACCTCCTCCAGGTAGGCCAGCAGAGAGACGGCGCTGGTGGTGGGCCAGTTTTGGGAAAAGTCACTTATAAAAA
>VXOH01000080.1 GCA_009840135.1 Chloroflexota bacterium
CTTTGCTCCGCCCACCTACAGTTCAATATACAAGGATGGGGGTGATAGCTTGCCAGCGACCAATCCCCCCTCACCCTCACCCTCTCCCGCCAGGGGCGAGGGGACTTGTTCAGACCTTCCCTAAACCGTCGTTCCCGCGAAGGCGGGTACCTCGAACATGTTGGCTAACACCTGGACGTTGAGGGACAGTTGATATTCATCAATTCCAACCTGTTGGCCAACAAGATTAGCGGCCAGTATATTCGACGGTACAGGGGAAGGTAAACTGCCAGGTCACCGCACAGTTACCCGGGGCCTGTTCACCCCAACATTGACGCAACTCCCTTCCCCTACCATAATGGCACCCACAAAACACCCAGGAGGGTACCCCCATGGCAGCAACGATATCATCCGCCCGGCGGCGCCAGTTGGGCCGCCCCGTTTCCATCGTCGGCGCCGGATTGTCCCGTTTTGGGGCATTCCGCGACATGACCACCCGCGACCTGTTCGTCGAAGCCTTCCAGGACCTCATGGACCACATGGACCAGGGCATTGACGTCGAGGACATCGAGTGCGGCTATATCGGCAACTACTCCTCCGACCTGTTCGAGGGGCAGGGCCACACCGCGCCCATCCTGGCCGACTGGCTGGGCATGACGCCCACGCCTATCACCCGCATCGAAAACGCCTGCGCCAGCAGCGGCAGCGCTCTCCGCGAGGGAATCATGGCCATCGCCTCCGGCATGTACGACGTGGTGCTGGTGGGCGGCGTGGAGAAGATGACCGACCTGCCTACTGAGGGCGTAACCGACGTGCTGGCCTCCGCCGCCGACGGCCTCTACGAGGTACCGGCTGGCCTCACCTTCCCCGGCATCTACGGCGCCTTGGCCAAGGCCCACATGGACCGCTACGAGACCAGCCTTGCCCACCTGGCTAAAGTCGGCATCAAGAACCACACCAACGGCGCCCTCAATCCCAAGGCCCAGTTCAACACCACCCTGCGCGACATGATGGAGCGCCGCAAGGCCCGGGCCGAGCAGCAAGGCCAGCCCGTCCCCGACTGGCAGGATGAGATGGACTTCCTGAACGACCCCCGGGCCAACCCCTGGATTGCGTGGCCCCTGCGCCTCTATGACTGCGCTCCCATCACCGACGGCGCTTCCTGCGTCTTGCTGGTCTCCTCGGAGATTGCCAACAGCTTTACCGACAAGCCGGTCCATATCGTCGGCACCGGCCAGGCTTCGGGGCGGCCGCTGCACGACGCTGAAGAATTGACTTCCCTGTCCGCCGCCCGCGAGGCCGCCGCCCAGGCCTACGCTATGGCCGGTGTCACTCCCCGGGACATCCAGGTGGCCGAGGTCCACGACTGCTTCACCATCGCCGAAATCATTGCCACCGAGGATCTGGGCTTCTTCGAGCCCGGCGAAGGCCCCCGCGCCGTGGACGAAGGCCGTACCGCTCTCACCGGCGACCGGCCCGTTAATACCTCCGGCGGATTGAAGGCAAAGGGCCATCCCGTCGGCGCCTCCGGCGTCGCCCAGGTAATAGAGACCTTCCACCAATTGCGCGGCGAGGCCGGCCCCCGCCAGGTTCCCAACGCCGACCTGGAACTGGGCCTGACCCACAACGTCGGGGGCACCGGCGGCACCTGCGTGGTAAACATCCTGCGGAGGGGGTAGTCCAGTATGACGACTGAAGCGCCCGCCTTCACCGCCGCCGCCTTTTTCTCCTATTTAAAGAAGGGGCAACTCATGGGAGTGCGCTGCCGCGTCTGCGGCCAGCTCTCCGCCGAGGCCCGACCAATGTGCCAGGCCTGCCACAGCCGTGACGTGGAATGGTTCCAGTTCAGCGGAAGGGGGCAGCTCAGCGCCTTCACCTGCATTTCCGTGGTGCCCAACGCCATGGGCGAAAAGGGATTCGGCCGCAACAACCCCTATTGCTCCGGCATCGTCACCCTGGAAGAGGGACCTCGCATCAGCGCCCTCATCCTGGGCGTGGATGCCGCCAATCCCCAGAACATAGCCACCGGCATGGCCCTGGCCCTGAACGTCCAGGACACGGACAGCGACCGGCCCACCCTGGCCTTTGCGCCGGCATAGAGACATTTGATTAAGAAGCTATCTCAAATGTCCCCTCTCCCTCTGGGAGAGGGTTAGGGTGAGGGTCAACAGGTAGGATGGAGGCCCATTGGGACAGGCAGCACCGATTTTGAGATAGTTTCTAAGTCCCTTCCCCCTTGACGGGGGCGGAACGTCCGACTGTAGCGGTAAGGTTAGGAGTAGGTCCCTTCCCCCTTGATGGGGGAAGGTTAGGATGGGGGTGACGACCCTGGTCTTAAAGCTGAAACTCATCGCCTGCATATCCCAAGAATCCATGCTTAAATCGGGAAATGGCCGAAAAGAAACCCAGAAAGAAGCGCAACCGTGCCACTGCCCTCGTGACCAACGAGGGCAGACTGCTTTTGGTGCGTGAGAGGGGCGCGAAGCGCTGGAGCCTTCCCGGCGGCGGCATGAAGAAAGGCGAAGACCCGGTTGCCGCAGCCATCCGGGAGTTGGACGAGGAAACCAGGCTGTACGCCCTGTCCGCCACCTACCTTTTCCTCTACGAAAGTCCCAGCCAGCATCACCACGTCTGCCACCTTGAAGCGGCGGGGAAGGTGGAGTTGCTGAAAGAAGAGCTGGGCGACTTCCGGTGGTGGGATTGGGAAAAGGAACTGCCGATTATACCTTCGGCAGTGGAGATTATTGACCAGGCCAGAGTTGAAGGGCGCTTGCAGCGTTGGATACCTTCCGCCGACATGGCGACTTGAGCTGTTGTAACAGTTAAGAGTTGAGGACGCTAATTTGGGGAAAACCCGTCGTTCCCGCGCAGGCGGTAACCTCGAACCTGGGCGGGTGGATACGGGCGCATAGCCATGCCCCCTTACGATGTTGGGAGGTGGAGGAGGGTATTTTCCCTCATTTCTGAACAGTTAAGATCTGTTCCTTCTCCTTGATGGTAAGCCTGCCATTACTTATACTTTTCGGAACCAGCAACTTGTCCAGAGCCTTTGGGTCGCCATGAAACAGAAACTTACCATCACAGTTGATGCCGAATTAGTGCCCCTGGTCAGGCAATACGCTGCGGACCGGGGAATATCGCTCTCGTCACTTATCGAACAAGCTCTCAGGGAACTGGCCGGGGAAAAGCATCCCACGTTTGCTGAAAAATGGCGAGGCAAATTCCAGGCGGCGGAACGCCAGAACGATGCGCGCTATGACGCACTGGCCAGCAAGTACCTCCAGTGATTCTCCTTGACACGGATGTTGTTCTCGACATCGCTCTCGACCGACTCCCATATTCGGGTCCGGCAACAGAACTTCTTAACCGGATAGAGCATGGAGCGGAAGCCGCCTGCATAGCTTGGCATATCGTTTCCAATATCCACTACATCATGAGCCCTGTCCGGGGCGGCGCCAGCGCCCGGGAGTTTATCCTGGGACTTACCGAGTTTGTATCGATTGCAATCACCGACACGTCAGGAATCCGTTTTGCCGCTCAGCTTCCCATGCGCGACTTTGAGGACGCCATGCAGGTGGCTGCTGCCAGGGCCAGCGGAGCCAGGTTCATCCTAACCAGGAACTTGAAAGACTACGAAGAATCTCCCATCCCTGCCATCAACGCGGAGAGGGCTCTTGCCCAACTGAATTGAGAGCTTCCGCCCTAATTAGTGGCTCACCATGAATTAGAGACCCGGTGGACAGTGGCCACCGGGTCTCTAATTTCGAATCTTGCGGTATCTTGCGAGCCCACTAGTAGTCGGCCGTTATTGAAGTGATGAGTTGGGATTTAACCGTCGTTCCTGCGAAGGCAGGAACCTCGCGAGACTTCTTGATCTCTGGTGCAGGCTGGAAAGCCGAAGCACCATTGCCACCCATCGTTTCAGAGCAGATGGTCCCCTAATCCAACCCTCGCGTTCCCACCCAGCCTACCTGGGAAACGTCAATCATCTCGCCGTTGGGGCCCTCGTACTTTGTTTCCACGTTCTGGTGGCGGGGACCGGTGTTGCCGGCGTGGAGCGCTTCGTTGACCGACTTCATTTCCTCGGAGCCGGCGGACAACAGGCGGGCCTCTATTTCCTCCAGGCTCTCGACCTCAAACCCGATGTGGTGAATGCCCTCCCAGTCCTTGCCCCGCTCACCGGCCACGGCGTCGTTCTGGAAGTCCAGAATCGCCATATTCACGTTGCCGTCGCTGAGCATGAAGCCGATGGCGTTTCCGCTGTCCAGCTTCGCGACCTGGCGCAGGCCGAAAACCTCGGAGTAGAACTTGGCAGTCTTTTCGGCGTCGTTGGTAGCTATGGCTATGTGCTTAATCTGCGGCATTACTTCCTCCCGTCTTGTTTGATAGTTGGTACGAGCCACGATACCACTTTTGCCTGGCTGCCGCTACCCTGGCAGCACGACCGAATCTGTTCAGAGTTGAGGATGCCAATTGGGGAAAACCCGTCGTTCCCGCGCAGGCGGGAATCTCGAACCTGGGCAGGTGGTTACGGGCGTATGGCCAAGCACCCCTAAGATGTCGGGGGTGGAGAAGGGTATTTCCCCGCATTTCTGAACAGTTACGCACGTCCGGCCGAGTCTCTCAATCTCTGAAGACGGCCCGCAAGAACCACTAACCCCGCTTTCATTTCACGACATCGTCAGCCAAAACTGACATCCGCCCCTTGCCACCCCGCATGACCGCTCTCTACCATAATTTCCATGGCAAGACTCGAAACCGCCCCAAAGAACAATCCGGCGGTGTGCCCAATGCCGCTAACCCTGCATTCGACCATCCCCCGTAGGGGCGGGTTTCAAACCCGCCCGTCCCCGATGCCCAGACCAGGCAAGGGGAAACGTGGGCAAATGTCCGGAAATGTCCGAAAATGCAGGGGGTAAATTTTTTCCCACGCACCCCCGGCCATCCCGTAGGGGGGCCGCGCCGAGGACCCACCATCACACCCCCCCCCCACAACCCCAACCCCCACAAAAGTGAAAGAGAGTGGAGGATTAAAAAAA
>VXOH01000110.1 GCA_009840135.1 Chloroflexota bacterium
TTTTTAAGAGACTGGGCTGATACTCAACATCCGGGTATAGTGGGATGGAGCATGTTCCGGACGGCTCGGGGAACCTTCTGAAACAGGAATTCAGGTTGACTTAAGCATAGCTGGCTGGTAGATTTTCTAGATTACACTGTACGTTTGAGAGGTTGCCAGGCATGTCAAGACGGTTATTCAAGGAGCTTGATCGCTCCTACGGGTTCGACGAGGTGGCCATAGTTCCTGGTAACGTAACAATCAATCCCGAGATGACCTCCACGAAAATGACCATCGGGAATTGCACCTTTGATGCGCCCATGATGGCCTCGGCCATGGATGGAACGGTATCCCCCAGGTTCGCCACTCTGATGCATGAAATGGGTGGGTTGGGTGTGCTGAATGGCGAGGGGCTGTACACCAGGTATGACGACCCTTACTCCATTCTGGAAGAGATAACCTCCATGCCCCAGGCGGAGGTAACCCAGTATCTGCAGCAGGTATATGCCGAACCAATCAAGGAAAACCTGATCGGACAGCGTGTGCAGGAAATCAAGGGCTCAGGGGCCACCTGCGCCATAGCCTTCACGCCCCAGAACACCAAGCGGATGTCGCCGGCGGCGGTTGAAGCCGGTGCGGACATTGTGGTGGTCCAGTCCACGGTAACCACCGCCCGGCATCAGTCGCGGAGCTACCGAGGCCTGGTATTCTCAGAGTTGATTGAGTCCCTCCAGGTGCCAGTGGTAGTCGGCAACTGCGTTACCTATGATGTTGCCCTGGAACTGATGGACACCGGGGTGGACGGCATCCTGGTGGGCGTGGGCCCCGGCGCCGCCTGTACGACCCGCGAGGTGACGGGCGTGGGTGTTCCCCAGGTCAGCGCCACGCTGGAATGCGCCGCCGCCCGGCGGGATTACTTTCACCGCACCGGCCGCTACGTGAGCGTCATTACCGACGGTGGCATTCGCACCGGTGGGGACTTTTGCAAAGCCATGGCCAGCGGCGCCGATGGTGTAATGGTGGCAACACCCTTTGCCCAGGCCGAAGAGGCCCCCGGCAGGGGCTATAACTGGGGAATGGCCAACGCTCATGCCGAGCTGCCTCGAGGCACCCGCATCAAGGTCGGCACGCGGGCGCCGCTAAAGCAGATAATGTACGGCCCCACCTCGGTTACCAACGGTACCCAGAACCTGGTTGGAGCCCTGCAGATTTGCATGGGAATGTGCGGAGCCCACACCATACGGGACTTCCACCAGGTGGATATGGTCGTTGCGCCTTCCATCAAGACCGAGGGTAAGTTCTTCCAAATGTCCGAGTAATCTCCTGGCAAGTCTCTTCCAATTCCGCGTGAAGGAATAGCTGGAAGACTCTGAACGAACACTCGCTGCACGTTGTTCTATCCTTGGCTCCGCTTAACCCTTTCCTGAATGGAGGTCTGAATAATGGTTTCGGCAACTGGCAAGATTCAGATACTGGATCCTCGACCTGAAGAGGTCCCTGAGGAAAAGGGACTGAGCTCCGGTGTTCCAAGCCTGGAAGGCAAGGTAGTCGGCCTGCTGGAAAACAGGAAGTATCACGCCGATTCCTTCCTGATGGAGTTGCAGAGAGTCCTTGAGGAAGACTACAAGGCCAGAAAGGTAGTCTATGCTTCGAAGTTCACCTTCAGCATGGCCTGCGCTGATGAGACCATTGACGCCCTGGTGGAGGAGTGTGATGCCCTCGTGCATGGAATTGCTGATTGAGGCTCCTGCACGGCGTGGGGTCTCCACGACACAGTAGTAACCGAGTCCCGGGGCGTTCCTTCAGTCAGCGTGATTACCAGTGCGTTCACCCGTGCGGCACATGCCCGTGCCAGCTCCCTGGGAATGCCTGGCGTACGCATTGTGGTTCTCCCCAGTCCCCTGGCCTCTCGCAGTGTTGACGATGTGCGGCAGATGGCCCACGATTATGCCGAGGAAATTGTGGGGCTGTTGACTGAGGAGTAGGGGTGGTTCGATTCCAGTGGCACACCTTTCCGCCGGAGTAAGAAGCTCCGGCGGTTATTTTGAGGGGAAAATCGATAAAGGAGTATTTCAATGCAAACGGTGGTTGAATTCGATCCCAGCTATGCGATGCTGACCGTGGTACTGGAACCCGGCGAGAGCATTAAGGCAGAGCCGGGGGCAATGGTTGCCCAACAGGGAGTTGACATGAAGACCGGTTCTTCCGGCGGCGGCATATTCGGGGGATTGCGGAGAATGATGGGTGGCGAGTCCTTCTTCATCAATACTTTCACGGCGGAGCGGAGCGGGGGCCAGGTAAGCCTTGCTCCCTCTACGCCGGGAGACATAGGTTCCTTTGACCTGTCCCCGGGCCAAAACCTTTTCATCCAGGCCAGCTCATTTCTTGCCTGCACCGACAACATCCAGACCGATTCCCAGTTTCAGGGTTTCCGCGGATTATTCAGCGGCGAGAGTCTTTTCTTTCTTCGGGCCTTTGCCGAAAAGGGACGGGGTACCGTGTACTATAACTCTTACGGGGCCATAAAGCGGCTGCCGGTAGAGGCTGGCAAAGAGCTGGTGGTAGATACGGGACACCTGGTGGCCTTCTCGGACGACGTTCAGTATTCCATCGGCAAGGTGGGCGGACTCCGCTCGCTGCTGGGAGGCGGCGAGGGCCTGGTCATGAAATTCAACGGCCAGGGCTACGTCTGGGTGCAATCGCGAAACCTGGCATCGCTGGCCGAGAAAATAGTTCCCTTCCTGCCCACGCCAAACCAGGGGCAATAAACCGCTCGCGCGGATTTCCCAATCCAGGCAGACTGGGCTAATTCCCTGGCTGCATCGGTAATTGCCGCGACTCAGGGTCCTGCTCTCTCCGTATCATGGAACTTCCTTCGAAAGTCCCAGGGCTTCGAGAGGACCTGGATGGTACAGGTCCTTCGGGCCTGAATCCAGTGCGGGGATTGGCCTTGTCCTCGAGGCAGGGGAGTTCGGGATACCAGCGCCCCGTGGACTTACAGGAGAAGAAATGAGTACCGGTCAAGGACTGCAATCACGCCGCGTTGATGTGGATGCCTCTTACGACGCCATCCAGGACTATTACGAGCAACAAGGTTGGACCGACGGGCTTCCCGTTGTACCGGCTACCGAGGACCTGGTCCAGAAAATGTTGCTTCCCTACGGTCAGGACCCTTCCACCGTCCTTGGCAGGGTACAGCCCCGAAACGCGGATGTGACCCTGGAGAAGGTGGCGGTAAATGCGGTAATGGCCGGCTGCAGGCCCGAGTATTTTCCGGTGGTGGTAGCGGCGGTCAAGGCTGCGCTGAATCCGGACTTCAATATTGCCGGCGTTCAGGCCACCACCGGCGGCGCGGCCCCGGCTCTAATAGTAAATGGCCCTCTGGCCGAGAAGCTCGGCATCAATGGTGATTCGGGTTGCTTCGGGCCGGGCTATCGGGCCAACGCCTCCATCGGGCGCGCCCTCAGGCTCTTTGTCAGAAATGTCGCGGGCCTGGTACCCGGGGAGATGGACAAGGCGACCCTGGCCCTTCCGGCGCGCTATACCTTCTGCTTTGCCGAAAACGAGGCCCGCAGCCCGTGGGAACCCCGGCACGTTGAGCTGGGGCTGGAACCATCGGATAGCATGGTAACGCTGATGGGCGTCCGTGGCTTGCAGACTATCATGGAGAGTACCTCACCCTCGGGAATCCAGGTGCTGCGTACGCTGGTTGGGTCCCTGAAAACCATCGGGGTCTCCAACTATTACCAGACTGGTACCGGGGCCCAGATGGCGTTGGTTCTCTGCCCCGAGCACGCCACCGAAATCCACGCTTCAGGCTTGTCCAAGCAGGACGTCCGGGAGTACGTTTTTCAGAACGCCAGAATGCCCTTAAGCCGGCTCAAGGACATTGCCCACTACGGAAACCGCAACTGGCCCCGATGGATAGACGAAACCGACCCGGATGCCATGATCCCCATTGTGGGTTCGGCAGACGATGTGTTGGTGGTCGTGGCCGGTGGGGATGGCCGGCATTCGGCCTGGCTGTCCGGCTGGGGAGTTACCAGGATGGTGACCCGGCAGGTCGAGTAGGGTACCCGCTGGGGCGCTCCACAATCATCTCCCCAATCATCTCCCAAGTAAGTAGGCGGCAAGGGCTCTCCGGATTCCTCGTGCAACTGCCACCGAGGGTCTTTTTGTTGTCTGGAAAACCCCTTCCTCCTCGGGGTGGGAAAGTTAGGATGAGGGCGAATGGGCCAGCCGAAAGTGCAGATAGCATAAAGGGCCCCCTCACCCTGACCCTCTACCACCAGGGTCGCAGGAAAACCTGAAGACCCTGCACTAAAGTCCCCTCGCCCTTGACTTTCCAAGGATCGAAATGGCGCTGCGGCCTCTCAACCCTCTGCTCCCACCTTCTTTTCTCCGACTGCTCTTCCCTTGCGCCAGAACTCTTCGTCCGTGCCGTAAGCGGGCTCTCTAGCGATTCGCAAGCCGTATTGCTTGTTTTCCGCTGGCCCATCAGTTCATTCCATGACTGGAGACCAACGTTAAGCATTCCGTTTGAGAAGCCGCCTTTACGCCGAGCGATTAGCAAGTTTGCTTATCAATTCGGGAGGGGCGGCCAGGGACCGCGTTAGCAGTTGAGTGTAACGACCGAAAACATTAGTTAGAACGATATATAGTATTGAGTGCAATATTTCACGAATAAAATGCGCCGCGGCGCCAGGAAAGGCAGCGCTGCGTTTATGTGGAGAATAAAATAGCAGTATTTATATAGTAAAAGATGATTATTACAAAATGGTATAAAAGTGTTGACAACCCTCCAAAACACCGATATTATATATTCACTAAAGGCATGGAGGGCATGATGATGAACGAGCAGTTAGAGGCTCTCAGTAGCACCGAGGACAATGTACCGAGTTGTCAGCACCACTGGGTAATACAGGACGCCGTGGGCCCCAAGAGTATCGGAATGTGCCGGGCCTGTGGTGAATTCAAGGAATTTAAGAACTACCTCGAAGCCTCCCATTGGGGAGATGAGAGGTCAAGGAACGAACCCCGTGGTGAACTGCTGGGCCGGGCAACTCGCTCTCGTATTGTGCTGGATGATGATGATGACATTTAGCAATCTTGCCGGTTGTTGCCGGCGCCGAAATGTTTCCCGTGAAGCCGGGGCGTAGGATAGCCAGCGCCCCGGCTGCAGGTTACCTTTAGCCTGTCCCCGCTCCCGGCTTCCTTGCAACCTTGGTCCCCCGGTATCCCCCGTCCCTCTGCGTCTTCCCACGGAAATCCTCTCTGATTTTCATTCTGCCGCCACCACAAGTACCGGCTGCCGTCGGCCCCGGGGAGACGCTCGCAAAATGCCGGCCCTTTTGCCTTGCCCTCCGGCCTGCCCGTGTATTATGTTCAATGAGCGGTTTTAACTGCTCAATCCCTGGAGGCGACCACCCCTTGTTCACCCACCTGCACAACCATACCGAATACAGTATGCTCGACGGCATCAGCCGGATTCCCGACCTGGTTTACCAGGTTCGGGACATGGGCATGGAGTCCCTGGCCATAACCGACCACGGCAATTTGTACGGAGTAGTAGATTTCTATTCAGAGTGCAAGGAGGCTGGCGTAAAGCCCATCATCGGGTGCGAGGTTTACGTGGCGCACCGCAGCCGGCATGACCGCAACGCTTCCGAACGCAGTCCCTATCACCTGGTCCTGCTGGCCAGGGACAACACGGGCTACCGCAACTTGATGCAGTTAGTGACGCGAGCGCACCTGGAAGGGTTCCACTACCGCCCCCGCATTGACTGGGAACTCCTGGAACAGTACAACCAGGGACTGGTGTGCCTTTCCGGCTGCGCTTCTGCAGAGGTTCCCCGCCTCATAGCTGCCGGAAGGATGGAGGAAGCGAAAAGTCGCATCGTTCAATATCGGGATCTTTTCGGCGACGGCTATTTCCTGGAACTGCAGCGTCACGATCATGTGGAGCAGCTTCCCGCCATCAATCAAGGGCTGACCCAGTTTGGCAAGGAATTGGGCATCCCTCTGGTTGTAACCAACGATGCGCATTACGTTCGTCAAAATGAGGCTCCTTACCAGGACCTCTACATCTGTATTCAGACCAATACCACCGTCCAGGACGAGAAGCGGCTTCGAATGGAGGGCGATTCCTATTACGTAAAGACCCCGGAGGAGATGGCGAATCTCTTTCCCGACTACCCGCAGGCTCTGGAAAACACGCTGCTTATTGCCGATATGTGCAAGGTGGAGTTGGGTTTCGGTCAGACCCACCTGCCAAAATTCCCGACACCCAACGATATGCCGGCGGACGAATACCTGGCCCAATTGTGTTGGGAGGGTTTCAGGCGCCGCTATCCCCGTTCAACTCCGGAGGCCGAGGACCGGCTCAAGTATGAACTGGAGGTCATTCGCCATACCCAGTTCGCCAATTACTTCCTGGTTGTTTGGGACATCTGCGACTTCGTTCACCGCAATGGCATCATGTTCGGGGTACGCGGCAGCGCCGCCGCCAGTGTCGCCCTGTATTGCCTGGGCATAACCGACGTGGACCCCCTGGAGTACCGCCTCGTATTCGAGCGTTTCCTCAACCTGGAACGCAAGGAAATGCCAGATATCGACATGGATTTCCAGGATGACCGGCGCGATGAGGTCTTGCACTACGTTATTGACCGGTATGGCAATGACCGGGTGGCCCAGATAATAACCTTCGGCACCATGGGCGCCAAGGCGGCCCTTCGTGACGTGGGCCGCAGCCTGGGAATGAGCTACGGCGACGTGGACCGCATTGCCCGCATGGTCCCGTTCAAATCCCGAACCCTGGAGGATGCGCTCCGGGTTAATCCCGAACTGAGCAATACCTACCAGGCCGATACGGCGGTACGGAACCTGGTGGAAAATGCCCAGGGACTGGAGGGGATTGTCCACCACGTCAGCACCCACGCCGCCGGCGTGCTCATTGCAGATGAGCCTTTGACCGAAACGGTACCCTTGCAGCGACCCACCCGGGGAGACGAAAACAGCCCGGTGTTGATGACCCAATACTCCATGGACCCGGTGGCCAAGCTGGGCCTCCTGAAGATGGATTTCCTGGGCCTTACCAACCTGACCAACCTGGACCGCGCCACAAAGTTGCTGGACGAAACCCGGGGCATAAAGATTGAGCTGGGACGCCTGCCCCTGGACGACAAGGAAACCTTCGAGCTGCTTTCCTCGGGAAAGACAACTGACCTGTTCCAGCTGGAAAGCGCGGGAATGCAGCGTTATATCAAGGAGTTGCGACCGTCAAACCTGGGCGATATCGCGGCCATGATCGCTCTTTACCGCCCCGGGCCTATGGAACACATTGACAAGTTCATTGACGCCAAGCACGGTCGTACCCCCATTACATACCCGGACCCCAGCCTGAAGGAACTGCTGGACGAGACTTACGGTGTGATCGTTTACCAGGACCAGGTGTTGCTGATTCTGCAGCGGTTCGCCGGTTACACCCTGGGCGAGGCCGACACGGTCCGGAAGGCCATGGGCAAAAAGATCGCCTCTCTCATGGCAGAGGAACGGGACCGCTTCATTGACGGCGCTCTGGGCAAAGGCTTTGAGCGACAGCTGGCAATCCAGGTTTTCGACCTGATAGAACCCTTTGCCGGGTACGCCTTCAACAAGGCGCACAGCGTCAGTTACGCCCTGATCTCTTACTGGACCGCCTTCTTCAAGGCACATTATCCCCTGGAGTACATGTGCTCTGTCCTCAACTCCCGCCTGGACAACACGGACCGCATAGTCAGCTCCATTAACGAATGTTCCAAGTTGCAGATTCCGGTTTTGCTTCCGGACGTAAACTTGTCCGGCGAGTTCTTCACCATAGATAAGGACAGCGGCGCCACTCCCAGTTTGCGGTTTGGCCTGGCCGCAGTGAAGACCGTTGGCGAGGGCGCGGTAAAGCCCCTGGTGGCGGAACGCCGGGAGAACGGGCCCTTCGAGTCCATAGATGATTTCTGCCGCAGGGCCGACGTCAGCGGACTGAACCGGCGCACCCTGGAGAGCCTGATCAAGGTTGGAGCCTTCGACGGCCTGGGCTCCCGCGGCGCCGTACTTGGCGCGCTGGACCAGATTATTGCCACCGCTCAACTCGAAACCCGTACCCGGAATTCGGGCCAGACCAGCCTGTTTGGCGGCGCCGACCAGGCGGATGCACCCCAGATGACTGGGATATCCCTCAACGGTCTGGATATCTCCCCTGAGGAAAAGGCCACCTGGGAAAAGGAACTGCTGGGCGTATCCCTGTCCCACAATCCCTTGATTCTGCTGGCCGCCGCCGACGTGGGGGACGCCATCAACTCCATTGACCAGCTGGACGAAGACATGCAGGGCCTTACCTACACGCTGGTCGGCAATGTTGCGTCAATGGCCGAACGCTATACCCGCGAACAGAAGAAATTCCTCGTGGTTAACTTCGAGCTACTGGGCGGGCCTGTGGAGGTCATGGTCTGGCCCGATGTGCTGGAGCGAACTGCCGGCCTGTGGGGCGAGGGCAAACTGTTGAGCGCCACCGGCAAACTCCGGCTGAGGGGAGACGGCTACTCCCTGGCCTGCGACCAGGTGGCGGTATTCACTCCGCCGCAGGCGCAGGGCGGAGAAACCCCGGTTTCCGCCGGTCCCGTGATAAGGGAGTCTGCTACTGCGCCTCCTGTCTCTCATCAGGAGAGGAGTGGCAATGGAAGCGGCGCAAGAGCTCCGGCGCGTAATGGCGGAAATTCCTACGGCAACGGCAGCGCCCCCCGGCATCAGTCAAACGGGTCCTACCGGACCAGGCCCAACGGCAACGGGAACGGCTCGGGCAGGGGTCCTGGTTATGGGGAAGGGGCAAGCACGGGCGGTGGCGCCACCGTCAGCGTGGCTAACGCCCGTACGGTGTATGTGGGCATTTCCGAATCCGACGATGCGCTGGAGGATGCTCACCTGTTGCGGGAGGTAATATCCCTGCTGCTGGAATATCCCGGCAAGGATCGCGTTAACCTGGAAATATACACCGGCGGACGAAGGGTGCTACTGGACCTGCCCGTAGTCAGCACGGGTTACTGCGAGGATCTTAAGGATAGGCTGGAAGCATTGCTGGGCTCCAACTCCGTATTGCTGCAGGGCTCCGATGGCCCCGACATAGACGACGTACCCTTCTAGTCGTCCGATAAGCGGGGCCGCTGCGGCCAAACGAATACCACCGGGCGGCCCCCCCGCTATCGTCCGCCCTTGATATAGTCCGAGACCTTTTCCGCGATCATCAGGGTGGTTGCGTTGGTGTTCGCCCTGATGCAGTCGGGCATCACCGAGGCGTCGGCTACCCTGAGACCCTCAACTCCGCGCACCTTCAGGTATTGGTCAACCACCGCCATGGGGTCCGTGTCCGGTCCCATCTTGCAGGTGCCCGAGACGTGGTGCGACGTGCCGGAATTTCGTCGAAGCCATTGGTCCAGCAACTCGTCCGACTCCAGTTCCTCGTCGGTGGGCATTATTCGCTCCAATAGCAGTTCTCCGTAGCAGGGCTGTTCGGCCATCCGTACCCCCAGCCGGATCGCCTCCCGCATCCGCCGCAGGTCTTCTTCCTCCTGGTAATAGTTGTAATTGAGCCTGGGCTGTACGTGGGGGTCGGCCGACTGAAGGGTCAATTCCCCCTTGCCCAGGGCCAGCTGCAGGCTCGCGCTCATGCCGATGTAGTTCAGGTCGTCGTTGATTTCCACCTGGGCGGGCCGGTGTTCGCTGGTCATCAGCATGGGGCTGAGCTGCATGTCGTTGCGCAGGTCCGACCCCTCCACGGTATAGCGGAGCCCTACCTGGATGACCGGGGCCTGCACGTCGGGTTTATCGCCGGTTGCCAGGTACAAAACCGCAGCCGCCGGATGGTCTCGCAGGTTTTGCCCCACGCCTGGCAGGTCCTGTACCACCTCTATTCCGAAACCGGCGAGATGGTCTGCCGGCCCCACTCCCGAAAGCAGGAGCAGATGCGGCGAGCCGATGGCTCCGCTGCTGACCACAATTTGCTCGCCTTCTACCTGGAACACCTCGCCGCCGCTTTCGGCCTCCACCCCCACCGCTCGTGGTGAGCCTGTCGAATCGGCTTCAAACAGTATCCGCCTCGCCGTCACGCCGCCCCGTACCGTCAGGTTAAGGCGGTGACGGGCCTGTTCCAGGTAGGTAAGGGCCATGCTCATGCGCACGCCGTCAATGGTGTTGCGCGCCCGGGGTGAAACTCCGGTGGATTCGGGGTGGTTCTGGTCTTCACTGATGCGGAATCCCAGGTCAACACAAGCCTGCTCAAAGGCCAGGGCATGGGGCATCCATTCACTGCGGGGGGAACGGCGCACCGGCACCGGACCGCTGGAACCATGGAAGTCGTCGCCAGGGAAGTCCAGGTCCGTTTCCAGCTTGTTGAAGTAGGGGAGGACGTTGGTGAAGCTCCATTCGTCGTTTCCCCACTCGGCCCACCGGTCATAGTCCTCCGGTATGCCGCGGAACATTACCTGGCCGTTAACCGCGCTGGAACCGCCCGTTGCCTTGCCCCTGGGAATGGTTAACTCCGCCTGCTCGGGAGTCAACTGGGCGGTGTAACCCCAGTTGTGGGGGCCGTAGGCGGAAAGCCATACGTTGTTGCCCAGCTTCAGGTCATCGGGCAGGGTGTTGAAGTCCGTATAGTCGGGCCCCGCCTCCAGCAGCAGCACCGAACATTCCGTATCCTCCGACAGGCGGGTGGCAATGGCGCACCCGGCCGAGCCTCCGCCGACCACAATGATGTCGTATTTCATGCTGCACCTCCGTGCTCCGGTTGCATCCGGTGGTTTCTCTTGGGCTTTTGCTTCGGCCCAATCATAATACAAACCTCCAACAAACCGCATCCCGTTTGAAAGCGGCCGGACTCGCCAGGCTATGTCGAGATGAGGCGGGACCGGCACACCCCACAAGACGCACCGCCCGGGGCCGGTGGAAGATGCCTTGACTCGGGGCGCCGATCTACCTCCCGCCTGCCCATTCCAGGATGACAGCCCCCAACCTTGATGGTAGAGTAGGCAGAACTTTGAGCCCCGGAATCTGAATCTGTACCATAGTGAGGGAGACTGACTGATGACAATTGACGCCGCAACCGGCATTGCCCGAATTCTCAAGCAGGAAGGGGTGGAATGGGTTTCCACCTTCCCCGTCTGCCGGGTCAACAACGCCCTGGGCCGTGAGGGCATACCGATGATCATGATGCGGGACGACCGCTATGCCGTGGCCGTGGCCGACGCCTTCTCCCGAATCACCGCCGGCCGCCAGATTGGCGTCTGTACCTTCCAGGGAGGCGTAAACGCCGCCGGCACCCAGTACGCCTATGCGGGCATGGCCCAGGCTTTCGAGGATGGCTCCCCGGTGCTGTGCATCACGGACGGCGTGCCGGCCGGCGCCTCCAACAACAGCCAGTACGATGTCTTCAATGCCCTGTCCACCGTGTCCAAGTGGTATGGGTATATTGACCGTCCCGAACGTGTGCCCGAGTTCATGCGCCGCGCCTTTACCATGCTGCGCAGCGGCCGGCCCGGGCCCGTGGTTCTGGCCGTACCCGACCCCACCGGCACATACGACGAGACGGCCGACCCCTACAAGCCGGTGAAGGGCTGGAAGCACGGCCCGGTGGGTGAGGACGTGGCCCACGCCATTGACCTGCTCACGAGGGCCCAGCGGCCCCTTATCTACGCTGGCGAGGGCGTGATATACGCCGGCGCCTCCGAAGAGCTGGTGGCTTTCGCCGAAATGGCCAACGCCCCGGTGGTTACCACCCTCAAGGCCAAGGGCGCCTTCCCCGAGAACCATCCCCTGTTCGTGGGCGTGCGCGGCGGCCAGGTGAACAACTACCTGGAAAACTGTGACACCGTCTTCGCAATAGGCACCAGCTTGTCCCCGGGCCGGTTCAGCCACCGCATCCCCAACGCTGTCAACAAGACTATCGTGCATTGCGACGTGGACGACCTCCACGTCAACAAGGTTTATTCCACCGCCGGCGTAGTCATTGGTGACGCCCGCCATTCGCTACAGGCCCTGACTGAAGAGCTCTCCGGCCGGCCGGTGAAGTCGGCCCGTTCCCACGAGGACGTGGCCCTGGAAGTGAGGAACGAGCGGGACGCCGGCATGGCCCAGTACCGGGAAGCCATGGCATCCGACGACAAGCCCATCAACCCCTACCGGGTTTATGCCGGGCTGATGGATGTGCTGGACCCCTACAATTCCTTCATCACCCACGAGTCGGGCAATACCCGCGACCAGCTCAGCACCGTCTATGACACGCTGGTGCCCCGGGCTTTCCTGGGCTGGGGCAATGTTTCCACCCTAGGCTTCGGCTGGGCCGGGTCCGTGGCCGCCAGGCTGGCCGACCCCAACCGTCCCGCCGTGACGGTAACCGGCGAGGCGGGCCTGGGTTACATGCTGGGCAACCTCGAGGTGGCCCTGCGGAATAACCTGGGGGTCACTGTGGCCCACATCAGCAACGGCGGGTTCGCCGGTTACGGCCCCGGTTTCTGGGGCCCTGGCCACGACCCCTTTACCCATTCCGTGCTGGGCCCGGATGAAGTGGATATGTCCCGGGTGATAGGGGAGCTTGGTTATCACACCGAGCGGGTTTCCGAGCCCTCGGAGGTCGTGCCGGCCCTGGAGCGCGCCCTGGAAGTTAACCGGTCCAACCGCCCGGCCTATATCGAATTCCTGTGCAGCCAGTACCCCATCTACGGTGACTGGGTGGGGCGGTAGCGAGGAACTTAACCCCGGCCCCTTACCTGTCTTATCGGCCGGCAACCCATAAGACACCGAGGGTCTAATGAAAAAGCACGTCGTTCCCGGTCTCCAGGGAACGACGTTAAATTTGATGGACCTGACCCAAATCAAAACTTAGAAATAGTAAGACGGTATGGCAATACTAGGCGCACTTTGTATATCTCTCTGGCCTGATTCGGAGACTACACTATGGTCCTTAAGATAATTGGTTCGATTCTGGCTGCAATTGGCGTATTGGTCGCTGCCTTCGTTGCCTTGATCTATTTTGGAATCGGCCCTAATCCCTTCATCGGACTTTTCCTCGACCCTCCCGAACATTCAGCCCGTTACTATCCGCGGGATACCATTTCCTATGCATGGCTTACCCTATATCCCGAAGACGGTCAGTTCGGCCAGATGATTGACCTATTTGAACGGTTCAACGAATTACCCCAAATGGAAGAAAGATTAGAGGACCTGCAAGACGATGTTGAGGATGAGTCGGGCTTCAAATTCGAAGAAGAACTGGAGTCATGGTTGGGTGCCGAAGTGTCGGTGGGCCTCCTGGAGGAGAGAAATAGACCCATTATTGTGATGACGGTGTCGGTCCGTGATTTTGAGAACGCCCAAATTTTCATGGAAGAATGGACGGAACACCTAGAAGACGAGGAAGGCTACGACTTTGACCTCGAAGAAAATAACGGAATTGGCATAAGGACTGATGAGGAAGAGGGTTTGGGGTTCGCGCTCACGAAGGAAGTGCTGCTGATCGTGTTAGCAGACGACCCGGATGATACTTTGGAAGACATGCTCGATCTGATCACAGGTAATTCGGAACGGTCTCTTGCCGAGGCTGAGAAATTCCAGTCCGCTAGGGGGCAGTATTCCGACCGTCGCTTTGCGTCAGTTTTCTTGGACGTTGAAGAATTGCTGGACTTGTTGGAAGATTCAGACCTGATTTCGGATGAAGTTTACGACTTCGACGCGATATCTGATTCGGCTGACTTGCCGAGTTGGGTTGCGGTGACGGTCCAATGGATCGATCGAGGCATTGTCGTGGAAGCGCTGGTGCCCTATGCCGCTAATATTGCGGCTGACCTCCCTAACCTGGAAAATCCGGCCGAACTGGTACCCGCAGAAACCATTGGATTCCTCGCAACTAGCTTTGATCCTAATTTAGATAATTGGCGCCAACAACTGGAAGAGTACGATTCGGATGACTCTTCTTACCTCATCTATGATGTGTATGAGGGGCTATACGGGGAGGTGGAACGACAAAGCAACGACCCGCCCCGCCGGAAGAACAACCCAGACATGGCTGATGTCCTGGACCTATTCCTGGAACTTGTGGAAGCCTACACCGACGTGGACTTGGAGAAGGACATCATTGAATACCTCGAAGGAAAGCTCGTCCTGGCGGTGGAAGAATTCGATGCTGGTCGTATTGAAGAAGCCCCTATGGAGGAAACGGTCAATGTGGTAGCCATGTTGTCTTATCGTCCCGAAGCGGAATCAAAATTAGAGGATGGCTTGGAGGAGTTTTCGGACTTCCTGGAGGAGGAAATGCCCTTGGATATAGATTCGGAGGACGTGGGTGCTGATAAAGACGCAGAAATTTTCAAGCCTGACTTCTTTGGAATCCAGACCCACTACACCCCGGGGTACGTTCTTCACGATGGTTACCTGATTGTAGGCACCACGGAGGAAGCCCTGCAGAATGTGGTAGCAGCACAAATTGGTGAGGCGGAAGACCTCGGGTCCCAGGTCGAATTTCGACGGGTGATGGAAGCTCTGCCCAATGAGTATCAGTTTCTTTTCTGGTTGGATCTCCAGAATATCGTAGCGGAACTGGAACCGGAAGACCTGGATATGACAGAGGAAGACTTCGAGGCTTTGGAAGCTGTCCTCGGTTCCGTAGCCATAGTCTCAGACGCTGATGAGGAATTGATTCGTACCAACATAGCGATTACCTTGTTCTCCGACCAATAGGAAATTGGTACCAATGGGATAGTTGCTGCCGTGCCGGCCTTGGAGCGCGCCCTGGAAGTTAACCGGTCCAACCGCCCGGCCTACATCGAATTCCTGTGCAGCCAGTACCCCATCTACGGTGACTGGGTGGGGCGGTAGCTCCCTTCAATTGTCCAGATGACGGGAGCATTGCCTCTTCGAAACATATAGCGGTGGGAGGACGTCGTCTGCGAGGGACGTCAGGCGTCAAAAATTTCAGGCCCCGGTTGAAAACCGGGGCCTTGTCGTTTCGCTGGCAGTCAATCAAGGATGCTCTTCAAAAGTGTGGGTATAAAGCCGCATCACCTCCCGGGGCTTTCGATTGTTGCCGGAACCGTTCGCCCTGAGCCTGTCGAAGGGCCGTCCGCTTATGGTTCGACAAGCTCACCACGAACGGACTGGACGGGATGCTGTCGAAAATCGAAAAACCCTGCATCACGTCCAGTCTCGCTTTGACATGCTGCTCTGGGTACTGTACAATTGCCCCATAAGGGGAATTGCGCCCAAAATTTAATTACCTGGAAGAATCCACCCTTGATTTAACGGTATCCCGCTCGGTAAGTAGCTTGCAAAATCCCCGGTTGAGCTTTCCCTTTCCCGCCAGATTCTCCCATATTATAAGGCCCTGACTGCCGGAAATTGTCCGTTATAGATGACATAAAAAACAGATTGGATATTCTGGACGTAGTGTCCGGGTATGTCTCGTTGCAGCGGTCCGGCAGGAACCACAAGGCCTGTTGTCCCTTCCACCAGGAAAGAACTCCGTCCTTTTATGTGGACCAGCAACGTCAATCCTGGCGTTGCTTTGGGGCCTGTGCCACCGGCGGGGACATCTTTGGATTCATCATGAAGGCGGAGAGCCTGGAGTTCAGGGACGCCTTGCAGAGGTTGGCCCAGCAGGCCGGCGTTACGCTTCCCAGTCCCGAACGCCGGTCCGAGCAGGAGGACTCCTACCGCCTGAACGAGGCGGTACGAGAATACTTCCAGCAGTACCTGGCCTCTTCCATGGGGGCCGACGCCCGTTCTTACCTGGAACAACGGGGTATCAGCAAGGAGAGCATCAGCAGGTTCGAACTGGGCTTGAGTCCCTGGGATGGGCAGGGACTGTTCAATCACCTGGCCAGAAACGGTTTTTCCGCCGAGCAGATGGTAAGAGCCGGCGCCGTTCACCTGAACCAGGACGGTGGACATCGCGATGCCTTCCGGGGCAGGCTGATGATTCCCATCCGCAACGAGCAGGGGGAACTGGCCGGATTTGGCAGCCGGGCTTTGGATGATTCCCTGCCCAAGTATTTGAATACGGGACGCACCCCGGTCTTTGACAAGAGCCGCATATTGTATGGCCTGAACCTGGCGCGCGAGTCAATCCGCAACAAGGGGATAGTTATAGTAGAAGGATACATGGACGCCATTACTGCCCACCAGCACGGCTTCGACAACGTGGTGGCATCCATGGGCACGGCCCTGACCGCCCAGCAGGTGGCCCAGGTCCGGCGCCTCACCCAGAACGTAATCATGGCCCTGGATGCCGATGCCGCCGGCCAGCAGGCGACCCTGCGCAGCCTTGAGTCTTCGTGGCAGGTGTTCCAGAACCGTCAGGTGGCCCAGTCCGGGGGCACTTCCATCTTTCAGAGAAGAGAAGACCTGAACCTCAGGGTGGCGGTCCTGGCCGACGGCAAGGACCCGGACGAGGTTATCAGGCATTCCCCTGAGCGATGGAGCGAATTATTGGAACAGGCAGTCCCTCTTTTCGATTACCTGTTGCCAGCGGTTACGTCGCAAATAGATGCGACGACGCCGGAAGGAAAGGCCAGGGTAGTGGAGGTTGTCAGGCCTTTTATCTATGCCGACAAAGAACCGATCCGGCAGGACAGCTACGTACGGAAGCTGGCCGATCATTTGTCGGTCAGAGAAGAAACCCTTCAGGCTACCCTCAAGGGTTCTAACGGCCAGAACGTCGGGAACCGTGCTTCCGCGGGTTACAGGTCCGGTAACGGCAACCGGACCGGCCCTTCGACCGGGCTTTCGACTGGCCCCATGACCAGCTATTCTGCCGGCCCCTGGGCAGGCGGCGCTGTTAACGGGCCTGATGCCCTGTCTGGTGGAAGAACAGGAAACGGGATTGACGTGTCGGCTTTTGCCGCAGAGGACCGGGACCCTGTGGAGGAGTATTTCCTGGCCTTTCTTCTGAACTATCCGGATCTGGCGGCAGACCTGGACGGGCTTGACAGCAGGATTTCAGAATTCTTCAAGCGACCGGAAAACCGTGAAATTTATACGCAGCTGCTCCGGGCCCTGGAAGAAATGCCCGGGATGCTGATTCCGGAGGACAGCTTGGCCGAACGTATCAAAATCCAATTGATGCCCGAGTTGGGCGAGCAATTGGCTAACCTGCTGGCCTTCAGAATTCCAGCCACCGAGCCCTGGGCCAGGCAGGATGAACTCAGGAAGTCGCTGAGCAAGCTGGAGCAGAGACACCTGAAAAGTTTGAAACAGGCGGAACGGGACCGCTTTTCGGAAGACCTGTCCGCTATTCCCGAGGATGCATTGCCAGATATTCTGGCATCTACCAGATTGTTGAAAGCCAACCAGGAAACGAGAAAGTAGTTCCTGCATAACGCTATTCGTGGAAGGTGACGCTATATGGTAAGACGCAGCAACGTGAGCCGGGACATCAGTTCCGAAGAGGACTATTACGAGATTAATGGGGACCAGCCGGAGAAGGAAAAATTCCTCGGCATCCTGGGTAGCGTCGTAAAAGAGGACGAAGACCTGGTTGAGGGTTCCGGCCTGGCTGTCACCACTATACCGGTGGTCGTGGATACTTCTGAGGATCAGGACGACCGGTGGGCCGATGGCACGGTGGAGATAAAAGCGCCGGCCAGCCTGGACGAGGGTCCTGCCGATGCCGAAATAGAGGAAGAAGAGGAAGAGGGGGAGGAGCCCGACTGGGAAGCCGAGGCCGAGAGCCTGCAGGTATTGGACGATCCGGTTCGCATGTACCTGCGCGAAATTGGTCGCGTCGGCCTGCTGGCAGCCAAGGACGAGCGGGAACTGGCCCGAAAGCTGGAAGGGGAAAAGCACCTGCTCGCCCTGGCCAAAGAGGTGCTGGGCGAGGAGTATTGCCAGACCCTGGAGAGGGAAGTCCTGGAAGAACGCCGTGGCCCCGACTTCGGTATCAAGGGCGAAAAGGTGGATCTGGGTCCCCTCCGCAGTCCGGATTTGCTCAGCAAGAAGATTCGCCAGGAATTTAACGTTAGCGGCAGAAACTGGGAACTGACCGAAGCCCTGCTGCGCCGCCTGGTCCGTTCCACCACCCTGGTGGATGCCCTGTGCGAGTACCTGGAGCTTTCCCGCAATCCGACCCTTTCCCAGATTGTTGACGATCCCACTCTCGCTGACGCGATAGATTCCCAACTGTCGGAAGATATGCTGCTGAGCCTGGCCGATACTTTGGAGATGGAACGGGACGAGGTTTATCAGAAGGTGGTTGGCCTCTCCCTGGACCGGTGGATTCTTTCTCCTGACACGGTCAACATAATGGACAACTGCACGTTGCTCCAGTTGGATGCTACCTTCAGCGAGGTGGGATCCCTGCCGTCTTTGGCCAGGTATGAGCCCATATTCCGTAACCGCTTCAATCACATCAAGGCCGACGGCGACAAGGCTCAGGCGCATCTGACCGAGGCCAACCTGCGGCTGGTGGTCAGCGTTGCCAAAAAGTACATTGGCCGCGGCATGGCCCTGCTGGATATGATCCAGGAAGGCAACATTGGCCTGATCCGGGCGGTGGAGAAGTTTGACTACCGCAAGGGTTACAAGTTCAGCACCTATGCCACCTGGTGGATTCGCCAGGCAATCACCCGCGCCATAGCGGACCAGGCACGCACCATTCGCATTCCGGTACACATGGTGGAGACCATTAACAAGCTGATGCGGCAGCACCGCCGGCTTTTGCAGGAGTATGGACGGGAGCCCACTCCCGAGGAAATTGGCGCGGCCATGGAAATCGGGCCGGAAAAGGTAGAGGAAATCATGAAGATTTCCCAGGAACCCGTGTCCCTGGAGACTCCCATTGGAGAGGAGGAAGACTCGCACCTGGGTGACTTCATCGAAGACCGCACTGCCCCTGCGCCCGCCGACGCGGCCTCCTTCCAGCTCCTGAAGGAGCAGGTCTCCGAAGTCTTGGGGACACTGACGGACCGGGAAAGCCGGGTTCTTCAACTGCGTTTCGGCCTGGAAGATGGCCGCAGCAGGACCCTGGAGGAAGTGGGAAGGGAATTCGGAGTCACCAGGGAGCGCATCCGTCAAATCGAAGCCAAGGCCCTGCGCAAGTTGAGGCATCCCTCCAGGTCCCGGAAATTGAAGGATTTCCTGGAATAAGTCAACCTGCATTAGCCAGGGTGATACCCGGCTGGAACTGCCACCGGGAACGCATTCGCAAGGGGAAGGGGCTATCGGCCCCTTCCCTTTTGTATGCTTTGCCACCCGATAAATAGCTCAAATGTATCTTTTGTATATGCGCCAAATCCGCCAATTGTTGCTAATGGAATACCTTGTTGGCGGAAAAAATGGGGTGATATACTCGGCTAACTTGAATGGTGGGGGTGATGACGTGGACGAACAAGCAATTCCTACATGCCTGAAATGCAACGAAGGAAAACTGGTCCCCCTTTCCGACTATGGAGGACAGGGTGCCTCTGTGCACTACAAGGCGTGGGTTTGCATAAATCCTGATTGTGGTTTCAACATAAAGATCCGTAACGGCGACATCTACCTGAATGAGCCGATCACGCCCGGTGGCATGAATACTTCCAGACCCCGTTAGTCGGGTTTCCCCATGTACCCGCGAGGATTCCCTTGGAGCTCTCCCGGTGGATGGGCGGTGTTGGGACGGGAAAGAGAGGGAGAGGTAGACTCAAGAGTTACCGCTATCATCTAGTCCTTTTATCTTTATTCTTTCTGGCTGAGGGGTGCTATGGAAGCTGGCTACGACTACACGTTACTGGGCGGACGACCTCAGGGTAAGGGGAGATATGTTCCCGCACTCGTTGTTGGCGTTCTAGCCGGGGTATTGTTGGTTTCCG
Source organism: Chloroflexota bacterium (assembly GCA_009840135.1). Lineage (GTDB taxonomy): Bacteria > Chloroflexota > Dehalococcoidia > Lucifugimonadales > UBA3495 > Bin22. The sequence goes on from VXOH01000110.1 coordinate 19,839, forward strand.
GCCTGGTCTATTACGGAGTAGCTGCCGATGCCCAGGCTGACCTATCTTCCTTGCAGGACTCTGCCAACTCCGTGTCTGTTGAGAGCGCGGCCCAGGTGGGGGAGGCGTCACCGGCGGAGGGTGGGTCCACGGAATTTACCCGTTATGTGGCCCCCGCGTCGGCGGGCCAAATTGCCGCTATGGAGCTTTATCCGGCAGGTCTCTCCGAAGCAGTTCATTGGGTAAATCCGCTTGGCTATGATCAATAGTGGCTATCCACTACCTTTCGGGCCCGTTCAGGGCCGGTAATCTGGTAACGGAAAGGGGCGGGTGCAGTACCCGCCCCTGTCGTTTCCAGGGTCTGGCTCAATAGCCCCTTCCCTTGGTGCGGAGCATCAGGCTCCGGCAGCCCTGCCGGACAAACAGGTTCCGAACCAAAGAATTCTCTGAATGAGTCCCTTCCCCCTTGATGGGCTTGGAAGGGTTCGTAATTGCCGAAGACCTTACCCAGTTAGTAAGTCATTCTGAACGGAGTGAAGAATCTAAAATGGTTCCCCTATGACTACCTTCGGAAAGGCAGTACCTGTATTCCCTGAGATTCTGGATCCTTCGCGGAGTTTAACCTGAGCTATATCGAAGGGCTCAGGGTGACGCTTCATCGGGTAACTCTCCGTTGGAATGGCCGAATACATACCCCTTTTAGCCCTTGATGGGGGCGAAACCCGCCTCAGATGAACCTGTGGGGTACGGTCAGCTGGCCCCGTCCGCCCTTGGCGGGATGGGGTGGATAGCTTGCGAACGACCATTTTCCCCTCACCCACTTTCACCAGGGGAGAGGGGACTTATTCAGCCCTTCTTAAGGGTGTTCCTGACCCCTCTCGTAGAAGCCCAGTTGCGCACGGGAATGAGATTCCTATGCTGAGTAGACGGAGCAGTAGGAGGCATGAGGATGACTCTGGGCAGAAGGCTCCGGAAGTCTTGCCGGCGTAACAGGGTTCGGTCTTAAATGGGCGTCGGGTCCTTGGCCTTTACACGAACCTTGTGAATTCTTCTTCCCAGTACCGACGTAATCTCGATGGTCAAGGTATCCGTTTCCACCAGGTCCCCAACATGGGGCATCCTGCCCAGGCTCATGTAAACGTAGCCGCCGATGGTATCCACGTCCTGGTTGTCCAGCTTGACCGAGAACATTTCCTCGATAACGTCGTTGGTTACGCTGGCGCTGAACAATGCAACGCCCTCTTCTTCGACTTCCACTTCAGGATCGGCGGTCTTGGAAAATTCGTCCTCGATTTCGCCGACGATTTCTTCCAGCAGGTCTTCAAGGGTTATTATTCCCTCCGTCCCGCCGTATTCGTCCACCACAATGGCCATCTGCACCGCGTTCTGCTGAAATTCCTCCAGCAAAACGTCCAGACGTTTGGTTTCGGGAATGAAGTAGGCCGGTCGCAGCAGGTCCCGCAGCGTTGCCTGGGACCAGTCGTCCCGCGACAATATCTGCAGCAGGTCCAGGGAATGAATGATGCCGACAATGCGGTCCATGGTTTCTTCGTAAACCGGAATTCTGGAATGGCCGCTCTTGATTATGGGTTCTACAGCCTGGCGGATCGGAGTCGCGATGTCGAGAGCCATTACATCCAATCGGGGGACCATGACTTCATGGGCAGTTGAGTTGTCCAGTTGAATTATTGAACGCAGCATTTCCCGGTCGTGCCGGTCCATCCCGACCAGTTCCTCCTCGGTGATGTCCAGTGTTTCCGACTCTGCGGAGATGGAAACATCGTTCCTTGCGGCCCCGTTCCCCGTACCGGAATTTCCCTGGATAATGCGGTGCTCGCCGCGTCGCAGTAAGGCCAGCAAAGGGTTGGCAAAGCGGGCTACCGCTCCCTGGTGGCGGGAAGCCACGGCGGAGGCAAGCCGGTGGATGAATGTCAGGACTAATAGAGACACCACGAATAGTATGGCGGCGTCCAGCCATACCTGGGTGATGTAGAGGCGAATAAGGAAAAAGCCGGAAAGTACGATGGCAACTATGCAGGCGTACTTGAAAGGGGAAATCAGAAACCAGGCTCTTTGGCTGGGCGAATTATCCCTTAGGATTCCGCCACCATTGCTTCCCGTGTGCTCGGCGAGACTCAGGAAGGTGAAGAGGAGGAGCGAACCAGCTAGTATTATTAATAATGGAGGTAAACTATCAGTATCCAATACGTCTTCAGTTGGGCGGTTTCGTATTTTTCAGTGGGTTCTTGTTCCTAATTCTAGCAGGAACTCCCACGGCCAGCAAATGCCCCGGCACATCCTTGGTCACCACTGAACCGGCGCCGGTGGCAGCGCCCTCCCCCACGGTTACCGGGGCCACCAGCATGGTGTCGCAGCCGATGAATGCATTGGCGCCGATCTTGGTGGGGTGCTTGTCAGTTCCGTCAAAATTGCACGTGATAGTACCGGCGCCGATGTTGGTACCAGTCCCTATGCTGGCATCGCCCAGGTAACTGAAGTGCCCGGCCAGTACGCCCCTCCCCAGCCGACTCTCCTTCACCTCAACATAATTCCCGATGTGGACTCCCGTTTCCAGGTATGCCCCGGGCCGCAAATGGCTGAACGGTCCAACGTCCACCCCGGCTTCCAGTGTTGCCCCTTCCAGCATGGAGGCTATAACCCGACAACCGTCGCCGATGCGTGAGTCCTGTATCACGGAATTTGGCCCGACCTCGCAGCCTTCGCCTATCACCGTCCGGCCCCGCAGGCTGGTGTTGGGGAGGATCACCGTGTCCATGCCGATAGTGACATCGGCGTCAATGTAGGTAACGCCGGGGTCTTGAACCGTCACTCCCTGGCCCATCAGCCTTTCGATGACTTGCCAACGCATGACAGCTTCTACCTGGGACAACTGTGCCCTGTCGTTTACTCCGAAAATCTCCTCGGGCAACTCGCTGGCCAAGGCGCCGATCCGGACGCCGAGTTGGGCGCCCAGCCCCACCAGCGAGGTCAGGTATTTCTCGCCGCTGGGTGAATTCTCTACGGCCGGGAGGGTATTCTGCAGCCAGTTTCGGGCAAAGCAGTAAACTCCGGCGTTGACCTCGGCCGGCTCAAAGGGGTCCCCTTCCCATTCGGCAGCCTCCACCAGACCCGACACTTTGCCGGTCTCGTCCCGCAACACGCGGCCCAGGTCGGGGCACAGCATATCCGGGGCGGTCAGCATGGTCATGGCGTTGCTGTCTGCCAAGTGGGTTTCTACCAACCGGCTTACCGACTCGGATCGAATCAAGGGTGAGTCGCTGCCCAGCAGGACCAGGTTTGCTATGTCCTCAGGCAAAGCTTCAAGGGCCCGCGCTGCGGCGTCTCCGGTGCCGTTGGGCTCAGGCTGAACGACATACTGAACGCTTTCCTCCAGCGTTTCCCGTATGGGTGCGGCCGTGGCCGGTGACACCACTACCAGGATGCGGCGCAGGCCCAGGGCTTGAAGCAGTTCAACCGGGTAACGGATCATTTCTTTTCCGCACACCCGGTGCAGTGGCTTCGGCGTTTTGGACACCATTCGCCGGCCTTCTCCGGCGGCCATGATTACTCCCGCCCAATGCTCCATGATGCACCTCAAATGCCGTTCCCGATAATAACTTCAAGAATCGCTTGCCCTCGTAAGAGGGCAAGTTAGATAAGCGAAACCGGAAAGCCAAGGTTGCAGCGCCCATAATTGCTTGTTTTACCCTGGACTTGAGAGAGATTCCTGGTCCGATATGCCCTGTTCGGCTGGAAGCTCATCCAGGAGGAGTCCGATTTACGTCGTGCGCGCAATGCGAAATGTTGCTGACCACTGGTTTGACAACCCATAGCGTCAAGGCCAAAATGGGGCTGTTTCCCCTGGCAGACTGCTCCCCGGCGGTTTGCCGTATTCTACACTATACCCTTGTCCCCGGCAGGAGGAACCCATGCCAGACCTTACGGACGAAGACATTCTTACGCTGGCCCGCGCGGCCGGCGTAGCCATTCCCCCTGAGTTAATAGCGGAGGTTGGTTACAGCCTCAATGGGGTTCTTGAAGCCCTGGACCGCATAGATATTCCCGGGCTGGACGAGATTGAGGCCCTACCCATCATCCAACCGAGCCCGCCAGTCGATGCAGCCTGAAGGAGGCCCGCGCCATGAACAAGCAGGAAATACCCTTCCTTTCCGCCACGGAACTGGCAGCCTTAATTGAGGCGCGCGAAGTGTCGCCGGTGGAAGCCACTGCGGCTTATCTTGACCGCATATCCGAGGTGGATGGCAAGCTCAATTCCTACATTACCGTAACGGGTGAAGAGGCCTTGGCCGAGGCCAGGGCAGCGGAAGCAGAGATTGTATCGGGCAACTACCGGGGGCCCATGCACGGCATGCCGGTAGCGGTGAAAGACCAGTTGAACACCAGGGGCGTGCGCACCACGGGCGGGTCATCCATCCTTGCTGACAATGTTCCCGACGAAGACGCCACCGCCATCGCCAGGCTCAGGGAAGCCGGCTCGGTCTTGCTGGGCAAGCTCAACATGAGTGAGTTTGCCAGCGGCGACGCCTTTCATCACCCCTACGGCCGCCCACGCAACCCCTGGGACCTGGACCGCAATCCCGGCACTTCCAGCAGCGGGTCCGGCGCTGCTACCGCCGCTTTTCTTTGCGCTACGTCCCTGGGCGAGGATACGGGGGGGTCCATCCGCGGTCCTGCCACTTTCTGCGGCCTGGTGGGCATCCGGCCTACATGGGGCCGGGTAAGCAGGTACGGGATGCAGGCGGCGGCCTGGTCCATGGACACTGCTGGCCCGATTTCCCGTACCGTTTCCGACTGCGCCATGACGCTGGAGGCCATCGCCGGCTATGATCCCAACGACCCTTATACCAGCGCCGCCCCCGTTCCCGCATACCAGGCTGATTTGTCCCAGGACATTCGCGGCCTGAGAGTGGGTGTGGTTAAGGAGCGCGTCTACTCCGACGCAGTGGATTCCGAGGTAGGAGAAGCGGTTATCCGAGCTATTGCCCGCCTGGGAGAACTGGGCGCCGACATTGAGGAGGTTTCCCTGCCGCTCATGATTCACTCGGCCGCGGTTTCCAGCCTCATCATAATGGTGGATGCCGCCTCCCTGCACCGGGATGGGCTGGCCGACCACCTGGACCAGTACGATTACAACAACCGCATTCGTTTGCTGGCAGGCAGCATCGCTCCGGCCCAGGCCTACCAGCGGGCGATTAAAGCCCGCCAGGCCCTGCGCCAGGAAATCCTGGATGCGCTGAACCGTGTGGATGTCCTGGTAATGCCCACTTCATCCATACCTGCCTCGTTAATCCCAAGCCACGCCGGCATTGGCAGCAAGCAGGAAGTTCTGGACGGCTACGCCGGGCGGCGCAGCTTCACTTCGCCCTTCAACCTGGCCAGTGTTCCGGCCTTGTCGGTGCCCTGCGGCTTCACCTCCAACAACCTCCCCATCGGTCTGCAGATTGCTGGCCGCCCCCTGGAGGAGCAGACACTCTTCAACGCCGCCTTTGCCTATGAACAAGCCAACGACTGGTACCAGAGACACCCGGAGATTTAGGGTGGTGGTGGGAGTATAATTATCAGGAAAGGGGCTGGAAGAGGCTTCATATGGCCGCGTCAAAATACACTATTGATGAAATTTGCGACCGGGGAGAAAAAATCTACGAAGAGCAGATTAAACACTTGGTAGAACCGCATGAGAACGGAAAATTTATCGTCATAGACATAGAGACCGGGGACTACGAAATTGATGGGGAGGAACTTGATGCCCACCAAAGATTAGAGGATCGCCGGCCCAAATATGTGGGCTTCCTGGCAAGAGTGGGTTACAAGGCAACATACCATTTAGGCGGAGGATGGGAGCGCATTGACCATTAGGGGGCGAATAGACTCCCAGCGCCAAGCCTGGGTGCCTCTACGAATTCGGCATGGTAGTGGACAATTTCATTCTATTGAAGCCGTGTTGGACACAGGATACAACGGGACCCTGGCGTTGCCGCCAAGCCTGATTGAACTATTTGGACTGGAAGAACGTTCACCTACAAATGTCACCTTAGGGAACAATGTCGAGCAAAGATGGAGGGGATTTGCTGGCCAAATACTATGGCATGACAGGCTGCGTTCAGTACCTGTTTTGGAGGCCCGGGGAGTCCCATTGATAGGTACGAGACTGCTGGCCGGCAGTCAGTTAACCGCCCAGTTCAGAAGCGGTGGCCAAGTATTGATCGAAGAACTGTGACACTCCAACTGGGCTACGACGTCCAATCCATCGGTTCGGATCACAAGAAATGAAGGAGGAACCACCATGAAACTCTTCAGGCTTTCACGCATTGACCAGGTGCCCATTGCCACCGCTACTCCCATCGAGGGCTGGACCGGCGGAGAGGTCGCTCGTACCCGCCAACCGTTGCTGGGTGATGGTGACAGCGAGTGGTTCAGCAGCAGCGTGGTCAATTTTGGCAAAGGCGCGACTACCGGCTGGCACCGCCATGCCACCGACCAGTTGCTCGTGGTTGTCCACGGCAACGGAATCGTTGCCAATGAGCACGAGTCCCACGCAGTTTCGGTGGGCGACATCGTACAGATTTTGCCGGGCGAAAATCATTGGCATGGCGCGACCGCTGACTCCATTATGGGCCACATAACCATTACGGGAGTTACCAAAGAGTAGGCGTCTACAGTTCTTTCAATGCTCGAACAGTTTGAGGTCAGGGCAAGCCATTGCCCTGACCTTTCGGTTTACGGCCACCTCGAATGGTCATGGGCGGTCCGCCATCCGGAGACTTCGCCGGTGCAAGGGCTTCCGATTGCGTTACCTTGGCCCCTTTGCTAAACTCTGCCCAGATTCCCCATCAATCCACCCTAGGGGTCCTTTATGGCTTCTACTTCCGTTGCCTGGACTGAGGAAACCCGGTCTGTAGCCGGAGTTGATCTGCACCTCCGAAAGGGCGGCTCAGGCGCGCCCCTGTTAATCCTCAACGACGAGTTCGGCCACCTGGGAACCCTGCGTTACCAGGACGAACTGGCCCGCCAACACACGGTCTATATTCCAACGCATCCCGGTTTTGTGCCCACGCCCCGCCTGGACTGGATCATGAACATGCGTGACCTGGCCGGCTGGTATCTTATGGCCCTGGAGGAACTGGGGCTGACTTCGGTTAACGCCATCGGCTTTTCCATTGGCGGATGGCTGGCCGCCGAAATGGCGACCATGAGCCCGGGTCAGTTCAACAAGCTGGCCCTGGTGGGCGCCATGGGAGTGCAGCCGCCCGAAGGGTACATCTACGACATGTTCCTTAACGTGCCGGGGCATTGCATAGCTGCCTGTTTCCATGAACCCGAGGCCACGCCCGAATTTCAGGATGTTTGTCCTGACCAGCCCTCTCCGGAGCAGGCTCAAGCCTGGGAGATAGCCCGGGAGGAAGCCTGCCGGCTGGGCTGGAAGCCATACATGTACTATCCCGGTCTGCCGAATTTGCTTAAACGCCTCAAGGACCTTCCCACGATGATCGTTTGGGGTGGTGAGGACGAAGTCGTCCCCATAAGCGCTGGTCAGCTGTACCATCAATCCATCCCCGGGTCCCGTCTGGAGGTTCTTGCCGACTGCGGGCACATGCCCCAGGTGGAAAAGACCGAGGAATTCCTGGCCCTGATGCGGCAGTTTCTTGCCTGAAAGCTGAGATTCACCGCCTCGCAATCCCAGCGCAACGGATTAAAGGTAGCGTGGCGGAATAGTTCCTCTATCTAAAACACGGGAGGTAAAGCGGAATGTTTATCGGTTACTTCACCGAGCGGCCCTACCAGGACCCTGGCTCTGGCTACTTTGGCGCCACCGGCAAGCCCATCATGGATTTGACGGTCAGCAACGAAATCTACGATGCCAAGCTGGGCGCGGAACTTTATAACCGCTACCTCGACGAAAAGATGTACGCGGAAGAGATGGGATTCGACGGCCTGATGCTCAACGAACACCACGGCACCCCCTTCTGCATGGGCGGCGCCATGAATGTGGAGGCATCCATCCTGGCCCGCATGACCAACCGGGCCAAGATCGTGCTGCTGGGCAATATTCTTCCCATCTGGGACGATCCCCTGTGGCTGGTGGAACAGCTCTCCATGATTGACATGATCTCCCGGGGCCGTCTGGTGTCCGGCTGGGTTCGGGGCACCGGCCGAGAGAGCGTAGCCCACAACTCGCCGCCGCCGTATAACTGGGAACGGTTCCAGGAGGCCCACGAATTCGTCGTCAAGGCCTGGACTACTCCCGGCCCCTTCCGCTGGGAGGGCAAGCACTTCCAGTACCGGCACGTCAATCCCTGGGTGCGCCCCTACCAGGAACCCCATCCGCCTATCTGGCTTCCCGGCGTGGTCAGCCGCGATTCCCTGATGTGGGCTGCCGAGAAGCGCATCCCGTACATCATGCTTGCCACGGAGATGGAACCCACCAAGCTGGCCTTCCAGCTTTACCATGACACCGCCGCCGAGCACGGATACGAGTCGGGACCCCAGAACATTGGCTACCTTTGGAAGGTCCACGTGGACGAAACGGAAGAACTGGCGGAGCAGACGGCTCGCAAGTACGTGCAGGGCCCCAGCAACCCCTTCCTGGCCGGCAACGAGGGCACGGTCAACCCGGCCCTGGTGAACCTGCCCGGCCTCACATCCCGCACCCGGGTGCTGCCCACCCAGGCAGTGGCTACGGCGGCGCGTGGTGGAACCGGCGGCGTGGCTGGCGTGCTGGGTCGTCCCTTCGAGCAGCAGGTCGAGGACTATACCATCATTACCGGCACTCCGGACTCGGTTATTCCCAAGATTCGCCACGTCCTGGAGTATATCCGTCCCGGCAGCATCTTCTTCTGGGACGGGGATGGCGCCATGACCCACGACGATGCCATGCGCAGCCTTCGCCTGATGGGCCAGGAAGTTATCCCGGCTGTGAAGGAAATCGCCAAGGAGCTGGAGCTGCCGGGTCCCTTTGAGGTTGACCCAGCCACTGGAAAGGATCTTACCGCCGAAGCTGTCGCGACCCCCACGGCAGATGATTAGCCCTCCTTCATGAAGGGTTTTGCCAACGTAGGGGCGGGTTTCTAACCCGCCCTTCAAGGTTAAGAGGCTGGCAGGCAATGAAGTGATGGAGGCTTTACGTTTGATGGACCAAGGTTCGCAGGCTGACGTCATTGTCATCGGCGGCGGCCCCGCCGGCAGCGCCGCTGCTACCATGCTGGCCCGCCAGGGCTGGCGCGTCGTATTGCTGGAACGGGAACGATTTCCCAGGGACCATGTGGGAGAGTCATTGCTGCCGGCCAGCATCCCCATACTGGAAGAGCTGGGAGTTCTTCCTGCCGTGGAAGAGCAGGGTTTCCTCAAGAAACGGGGGGCTACCATGGTCTGGGGTCGAGACAAGGAGCCCTGGAGCTGGTTTTTCGGTGAGACCAACCGCCGCTATCCCCATTCCTACCAGGTGTGGCGACCAACCTTCGATCACCTGCTGCTGAGCAACGCCGACGCCAACGGGGTTGACGTTCGCCAGGGCTGGCGAGCCACCGAAGTCACCTTTACCCACAGCCCCAAAGACGAGCCAATTCTCCGAGACCCCGTCCATCAAGACCGTCTTTCCGGCGAAGGCCGGAATCCAGACAGCGTTAGAATGGGACGACTTCCGGATGAACAACTCCTCCTCACCGTCCGATGCTTGGACGAATCCGGCCAGCAACAAGCAATTTCAGCCCGCTTTGTGGTTGACGCCACCGGCCAGAACGGCCTTCTCGGTCGGCAACTGGACCTCCGCAGGTGGGACGAGTCCTTTCGCAACCTGGCGGTCTATGCCTACTATGAAGGTGCCCAGCGGCTACCGCCTCCCGCCGACACAAACATTTTCATCGAGTCCTACGCCCACGGCTGGCTCTGGACCATACCCCTGCACACGGGCCTCGCCAGTATCGGCGCGGTAGTGGACCAGCAGGAGGGCGAGGAGCAAGTCAGGAAGCTGGGACTGCAACGGTTCATTGAAGAACAGCTTGCCCAGGCTCGTCATACCTCCCAAATGCTGTCAAAAGCGCGACAGGTTTCGGGCCCTTTCATCGTCAAGGACTGGTCCTACGCTTGCGAAAACATTGCCGGTGACGGGTACGTCCTGGCCGGGGATGCCGCCTGCTTCATTGACCCCCTCTTTTCCTCGGGAGTCCATCTCGCCCTGATGTCCGGCGTTCTGGCCGCCGCCTACACGACTACCTGCCTGCGTAACCCGGAAATGGGTTCCGCCGCCGCTTCGGTTTACCAGGAACTTTACATGAAGGAGTACCACCACTTCCGTGAAATGGTGCGTCTCTTCTATTCCAGCAACCGTACCGTGGACTCCTACTTCTGGGAGGCCAGGCGAATCCTGGAAGGCGAAGAGGAGCAAGAGTCCGGCCTGTCTCCCCGCGCTTCCTTTATCCAGGCGGTGGCCGGCCAGCCTCCCCAGGGCTATGAACGCATGGTGTTGGAGCGTGGCGCCGCGCCAACCCGTTTTGCCCAAAGCGTACGCGCCGTCGAGGATGATCGAGCCAGGAGGCAGGCGAAGTTCGAGGAATACCTGGAGGCCCAGTCCGGTAATCCTCCCCCCATCTTGTCACGGAGTCCCCGGCTCAATTCGGGTGTTGCCGTTGAGAGAAAGCCCGTAGCCGGCGATGGCGAGTTTGAGTGGGGATATGTCCTGGTCACGGCGGGCCATCCGGAGGGGCTCCCCTGCAGTCAACTGGTTGCCCGGCTGATGGCAATGCTGGACGGCGAGACGACTGTCGGCGGTCTGCTCAATGCTCTTGCCAGCGAAGTGGATCAGTCTCAGCAGCAGCAAATATTGTCCAGCATAATATCAACGCTGCAGATTCTCTACGTGGACGGAACCATAGCCGAGTTGTAAAATCCACCAAGACTACGAAAAACTACCTTCCTCAAGAAATGCTGTTAGCGGAAATCCGCGGAGAAACGTAGATAAGGAGGCGTTGCGATGACCGTGAACCTGCCCGACCGCATGAAATTCGGAATTTTCCTGGGGCCCTTCCACCGGGTTGGCGAAAATCCCACCCTGGCCATGGACCGGGACATGGAACTGGTCCAGTGGCTGGATTACCTGGGCTACGACGAAGCCTGGATCGGCGAGCACCATAGCGCCGGCTGGGAGACCATTTCTTCGCCGGAACTTTTCATTGCCGCCGCCGCCGAGCGTACCAAGCACATCAAGCTGGGCACCGGAGTTATCAGCCTTCCTTATCACCATCCCTTCATGGTAGCCAACCGCATGGTGCAGCTGGACCACATGACCCACGGCCGGGTCATGCTGGGCGTCGGCCCCGGCGCTCTCCCGGGCGATGCCTACATGATGGGAATTGATCCGACCACCCAGCGGGAAAAAATGGACGAGGCCATGGGCATCATCCTGCGCCTGTTTACCGAAGACGAGCCCATAACCTACAAGAGCGACTGGTTTGAACTTCGGGAGGCCATGCTTCAACTCAAACCCTACCAACGTCCCTACATGCCCCTGTCCGTAGCCTCGGTGCAGTCGCCCGCCGGTGTCGCCATGGCTGGCAAGTATGGCGCATCGGTCCTGACCATTACCGTCCCCCGCGACCCCTCCGCCGGCCCCTCCAACTTGAAGGGTCTGTGGGAGATTGCCGAAACCTCGGCGGCGGAACACGGTCAGACGGTGGACCGCCACGAGTGGCGCCTGGCCGTCCCCTGCTACCTGGCCGATGACCGCGACCAGGCCCTGGAGGAAGTAAAACTGGGCGCCGGCCGCTATCTTCGGGAATACTCCGAGGGTACCAACGGCCGCAAGGCCGCCTTCGACGGACCCCTGGAAGACGTTGCCGAGTTCATGCGCGACAACGGCTCATGGATTATTGGCACTCCCGATGATTGCATCGAGAGCCTTAATCGATTGGCGGAGCAGAGCGGGGGTTACGGTGGATTCCTGGTGCAGACCATTGACTGGGCTCCCCGGGAAAAGATGCTGCATAGCTTCGAGTTGATGGCCCGCTACGTTATGCCCCACTTCCAGGGTTCCGTCCGCAGCGTCGCCGCCTCCAACCGCTGGGCCGCCGAGCGTCAGGAATTGCTGGTCAGCGGGCGGGTCCAGGCCATTGACCGGGCCCACCAGATTTACGCCGACCGGCAGGCAGCGGGCCCCGGCCAGAATGGTTCCTCAACAAATGGCTCGGGCCAGGAGAGTGGTACGGAGGCCAAAGAAGAGGTTCCGAAACCGCACGCTCCCGACAATTCCGGGAGCCTGCCAACCCCAGCACCCGGAGCTATAAGAGGCGCCGGAACAACGCCTGCGGGCGAATTTGAACTCCCCATCCTGGAAGTCCTCTTCGACCTGGGTGGCAGGGGTTCAACCGACGCCGTGTTCCGGGGCGTCGAAACTTTGATAGGTGGCTTTTTCAGGGACGGCGACTTCCAGGCTGCCGAGAATGGCGACCTGGTCTGGCGCCGCTCGGCGGAAACTGCCCGCCAGACCCTGGCAAACTTTGGCCTAATCCGGGTCAATTCCGACGGTGACGCCTGGGAGCTAACCGAAGAAGGCAAACGAGAGGCGGCCAAGGCGAAGATCTGACAAGGGGTCCAGCGACTCGTGCTGGAATGTGGACTTGTGACAGGTAGGGGCGCACGGCTGTGCGCCACTACGATTTTTCCTTTCAACCCTGTCGCTCGCCAATCAACAGGGCAGCGCATCCGAGACCGGGCCTAAAGACCTGCTTGGGATGACTGACCTACAGCCCCTGCCCCACCGTCGCAATCAGGTTTAGGTTGCGTTCCATGGAAGCGGAAGCGTCGCCGCCGGCGGTCAGGGGATGGGCCAGGATTTCCGTGGCGCCCCAATCGAACAATTCCCGGATGCGCCCGGCCACCGTTTCCTCGTCGCCCATCAGCACCACGTCCTCGATCATCCCGTCGCTCCAGCCTCCCTCCCGGGCCTCCGGGTGGCCCGATGCTGCGAACATTTCCTGGTAGAAGGGAGAGCGAGGATAGTTGGCCAGCTGAGCCCTGGCTGCCTCTCGTACCTCGTCCGGGTTGTCGTGGACGCAAACCGGCGCATGGGCGATCAGGGGTGGGACGTCGCGTCCCGCTCTTTCCGCGCCCCGCTGCATCTCCGGCAGGGCCACGTCCCGCAGGTACTGGCCGGGGCATACCCAGCTTATGGCGCCGTCGGCCACCTCGCCGCACAGCCGGAAAGAGCGCCGGCGCAGGGCCGAGGCCATTACCGGCACATCGGGAGCCGGCGCCCCGGGAAGGGACCCATGCCCGTGGTACTGGGTGCCGTCAAAGTCCACCTGGCCCTCCCACAGCAGGGCCTTTACCACCTGGATGTACTCCCGCAGGTTGGTCAGCGGCGCGTTATGCTCGATACCGAACATGGGCTCAATGCTGACCTTGTGGCTGGGGCCCAGGCCCAGCCTGAATCGGCCGGGAGCCAGTTGCGCCACCACCTGGGTCTGCGCCACGGACACGATGGGGTGCCGTGGGTAGGTGGGGATAATGCTGGTGCCCATCAGGATTCTCTCGGTAGTGGCCGCCGCCGCCGCAAAGGTTGTAAGGGCGTCAGGCCCCGCACCGCCGGAGGTCAGCCACGCCGCTTCTATTCCCCGCGCTTCCAGGTCCTGGATTCTGGCCACCACCGTCCGGCTGTCGCCGCCCATGGCCGCCACGCCGAGTCGCTTTTCTGACATAGTCGTCACCTTCTGTTTGCTGTTTTATTTTTGGGCAGGTTAGCATTGGCAGGTTCAAATGGCAACCGGAATATGGGGACGAGAGTCTGGGCCTGAAGTTGCCTCCTCCGCTCCAGGGGACGAATGTGAATTAGGGCTGGTTTCCTTGACACCCCAACTACCCCAACCCTAAAATCCCACCCATCACGGTAAATGGAGCAATCATCAGTGTCTTGGGATTTTCAGCGGGTTGCCGGTCCCCACGGTACCTCCACCGACGGCCCCGTATGGGACGGTGAAGCCCTGCTTTTCACCCAGCTTACCTTCCCTTTCAACGTTGCCAACAACCGCATTCTGCGCTATGAACCATCCACCGGCGAGGTAACGGACTTTCGCCGCTGGACCAACCGCACCTGCGGACTGGCCTTCTCCCGTTCGGGCGTCCTGTACGGCGCGCAAAGCGGTGGGCGGCGACTGGTGCGGTTCAACGCCGATGGCAGCACTTCGCCCCTGGCCCATAAGCTGGATGGCATCTACCACAACCAGCCCAAAGACCTGGTGGTGGATAGCCAGGACCGCATCTGGTTCTGCGACCCCCACGGCGACCTGCGGGAGGCCATGAACCCGCAGATTCACGACAAGCTGGACCATGCCTCGGTGCTGCGGCTGGAAAGTCCGGGCCTGGACGGTACCATTACCCGGGTTACTTACGATACCGACGCTCCGATGGCCCTGCTGTTGTCCCCGGATGAGGGAACGCTGTACGTGGCGGAAAGCAGCGAGGACCCCGACGGTCCCAGGGAGCTTCGGGCCTATCCCGTACTGGCGGACGGCTCTCTCGGTCAATATCGAGTGCTTCACACCTTCGGCAAAGACGGTAGCCGGGGCCGGGGCGGCATCCACCGGGGCATCTACGGCATGTGCCTCGACAAGAGGGGGAACGTGGTCGCGGTGGCCGGTGGGGAAGAATCCGGCCCAGGCCCCATGGTGTACGTAATCTCTCCCGAAGGTCGAATCCTGGAATCCCACCCGTTGCCCGAAATCCCCACCAACTGCGCCTTTGGGGGACAGGGCCTTGCCGACCTCTATGTGACTACTACCGACGGCAGTCTCCTGTACGCTTCGGGTGTAGGGAATCACGGACAATAGCCGTCGCCTTAACCACAGTTGGCTCAGGTTCACAAACCATCCATCGAGAACCCACTTCAAGGAGGAAACATGGTTTCCGGACCCACCGCACCCAACATGGAAGAGACTATCGCCCTGCTCCGCTCCGAGTCCGATGCGCTGGCCGAGTTCCTGGCTGGCCTGGAAGATGAGGGTTGGGCGCGGCAGAGCGCCTGCGACGCCTGGACTGTGGCTGACGCGGCCGCCCATATCGCCCAGGGTTCCCAGGGCTCATCCAACGCCATTACCCGCGCGCAAAATGACAACCCGGCGCCCCCTGAGGGCCAGCGACTTCTGGATGCCGGTGATCGGGCATCCGAACCCACCGCCGAGCGGGCCATTGCTTTCAGCACCGGCAAACAGGCTTCTGAGCTATTGCAGGCTTACCGGGAAGGGGCAGACCTGTTGGTTCAGACGGCTGAGGGCCTTCGGCCTGGCGACTGGGAGAAGCCTTCCTTCCACCGTCGCGGCATCATTCCGATTCACGAGAATGTCACCCGCCGCATCCAGGAAATTGCCATTCACGGTTGGGACATCCGCTCCGCTTTCGACCCGGCCTCCGAAATCTCGGAAGCCGGAGCCCAGGAAATTGCTACCGTCGCCCACCGCTGGCTGGGTGTTTGCTTCGTACCCCTGGAGGGCGGAGCCAATGCCCGTTTCCGGTTTGACGTTTCCGGCCCGGCCGCCTTCCAGGAGGACGTAGTGCTGGAGGGCGATGGTTTCCGGATTGAGCCGGCTGGGGATGCCGTTCCCGACGTCACTTTCCGCGCAAACACCAGCGCCTACGTGCTGCTCGTCTATGGACGCCTGGACATCAGCTCCGGCTCCACTCCTGTGCAGCTGGAAATTGACGGGCCGTTGGAAAAGGCATTGCTTTTCACGCGGAGTTTCCAGGGGTATTAGGGAACTTCTGACCGAGTCCCTTCCCCCTTGACGGGGGAAGGTTAGGATGGGGGTGCAAGGTTAAGTGTCACACATCCTCTAACGCAAAGGGCCGGGACATTGCATCCCGGCCCTCCCTGTTGGGGAATGTATTTGCGGAAGGCCTACGCGGTAGCCCAGTCCACCCCATTCAAGACAATCTTCTGGAATTCCGGGGTCTGGAAGCTGCGGCCGTCGTGGCCCAGCAGCAGGACGAACACCTTGCCGTCGCCATAACTGCGCGTCCAGGCTAGGGGGTAGGTGCCGCCGGCCATGAAGGTGGGCGAGCGGTCCGGGCCCCAGGGCCAGGTGCCCTCCTCAGAATCGCCGGTCAGGAAAATGTTATTGCCATCCCCGTAGGCCAGGCCCATATAAAGCTCATCGTTGGTGGAGAAGTCGGACACACCCTGTACGCCGGGGTGGCCGGCCTGGCTGACATTGACGGTGAACTCGCCGTAGGGCGGATGGTAGCTGGTACCTGTAATCCAGCCACCGCCGGTGATTTCGTGGTATTCCGGCCAGGTGTTGGACAGGCAGGTGGATATGTGGATACAAACGAACCCCTTGCCGTTTCGGATATAGTTGGCCATGCCCTCCCGTTGGTCCGCTTCCAGCGCCCAGTCGCCGAAACCGGCAATGTTTTCCCGACGGGTATTGAACACCAGGGCGTCGAAGCCCTCCATCTCGGAGGCGTCTGCCAGCACCGAAGCGTCCTCCGTCACGGTCACGTCATGGCCTGCCGCCTTGAGAAAGTCGTTCAGGATGGGGGTTGATTCCTCGTAGGGATGGCGTCCCCCGCTTAATACCAGGAGCTTCATTGAATCATACCTCCGGTCAATATCGTTTGAACCCTTAGGAACAAGGAACATTAGACTGGAAATGAACTTAGCTCCTAAGCAGATTCACTATAGGTGTGGGGGGTGAGCGTGGGCCATCCATCGCCCGAAAGCGATTTACTTAACTGCCAGGTCATTCCTTGACTGACCTGCTTTATCGTGGGAGTCATTTCGTCTCTTGATGAAGCGCACTCTGGAAACTTCGGGAGACAGCCCGAAGTTAATCGTTACTCGGTCGAGCGAACTATCCCGTTCTGACCTCGTTCCCTTTCCCTTGCGTTCGCGGGACTTGTTCAGTTTGAAAGCCATGGCGCCTCCAAAGAGATTTAGCTGACCGCTATGAGTTAAATATATCATACACCGTTCTTGCCCCCCAACTCTCGGGTCTTTTTTTGCCGCTCCGGAAGTTGGAGTTATAGAAAAAGGAGTTTATGGCAATTGTAGTAATTTCCTTGTCTATTACGAACTCCAATGTATGTTGAAAAGTCTGACCTGGTTCGATTATCAGATCATATCTGCCGTGGTCAAATTCAAAAGTGTCCAGAACGGGCCACTGGCTGAACGGCCTGTCATCACCAATGAAGCTGCGAGCCTCTAATCGTTCTTCTAATTCCTGGTCGTCCGGAACTGGAGCAATTTCCTGCAAGAAAACCTTACCCTTTTGCAGTGCAACTTTGACCCTTGAACTGTTGTGCAGTGCGATGGTTACGTCCAGGTGGACATAGCTGTTCCCAATAGGGCGGTGGTTGATCGAATGGGAAACGAAAAGGTGCGGAGCGAAATCCCTGAACAGTTGCAGTTTGAATATGGCAAATATGGCGGCGCCCAT
This sequence comes from Chloroflexota bacterium, assembly GCA_009840135.1. Classification (GTDB taxonomy): domain Bacteria; phylum Chloroflexota; class Dehalococcoidia; order Lucifugimonadales; family UBA3495; genus Bin22. The sequence goes on from VXOH01000110.1 coordinate 37,259, forward strand.
TATTGCTGCCGTGGCAAACGCTGCCTGGATGATTGTTGACAGGTCCTTAAACCAGGTTATTTCGGGCATATATCAGAATGAAACTCCAGTGACTCAGTGTGCATAAGTGGAGTGGCTACCCCATCACTCTTCTGAAGAAGTCCAGCGCATTGCCCCCCACAATCTTCAATATATCCTCGTCCGAATGTCCCCTGCTGACCAGTCCCCGGATGATGTTCTGGCCATCGGCGGGTGACTCCAGGCCGTCCAGGTAAGGCGCCGGCAGATCCTCGTAGGAGCGGTTCAGGACATAGTGGTGAAAGTCCACGTGGTCGCCCACATTGGTGTCGGTGCCTATGGCCACGTGGTCCGCTCCCACCAGGTTGATCATGTAGTCGTAGTGGTCCAGGACGCAGTTGATGTCCTGCTTCGGGTCGTCGCTCAGCGAGTTGGGCACCGCGGTGATGGCTATCAGTCCTCCCTTCCGCGCGCAGGCCGCCAGTTCTTCGTCCCGCCGGGTTCGGGCGGTGGGACGCAGGGTATAGGAGGCGTTGTGGCTGAAGGTAATGGGCGCCTCGGAAAACTCGATGGCGTCTATGGCGGTGGGGATGGATGCGTGGGACACATCAATGCACATGCCCAGCCGGTTCATCCGCTTGACCACTTCCACCCCGAACTCGCTGAGGCCGCCGGCGTTGCGTTCCTGCTGCCCGTCGCCGATGTAGTTCTTGCGGTTGTAGGTCAGCCCGGCCAGCCGGACGCCCGCGCTGTGCAGGATATCCAGGCGGTTGATGTCGTTGCCGATGGCCAGGTGTTCCAGGGTGGGCATGAAGCCGATCTTGCCCTGCTGGCGTGCCGCCTCGATTTCGGCGGCGCTGGTCACCTTGACTATGTCCTCCTGCCGGTCCACGTCCGACAGCATCAGCCCCACCTCGGTGAGGATATCGTCAAACTCGGCGAAGGACATATCCGGGTTGTTCACCAGGCACCGGAACATGTTGGCCGTGGTTACCGCCGTCCATCCACCCTGCCGTACTGCCTCGTAACCCCAGCCGTAGATGTTGGTGCGCAGGTACTCGGTAAGCCGGCTGACGTCTTCCGGCAGAATCATGGGGTGCTGGTGAACGTCAATCAGCACCGCTTCCTCCGCCAGACGCCGGAACCGCGCTTCCTGGCCCGCATCCAGGGGGACTCTGCTGGAGGGCACTCTGTCAAGTTCCCTGGCCAGGGGAATGTGGGGTGTGGTCATGGCAGCCTCCTTGTCCCTGCGTGCAATGGAGTGCGAATGGAGAGTTAATACCACACTGTAGGGGAGGGGGCAAGTGTTGTATTGATTGGGCTGGGTTTTCCGATTATTCCTTCCCCCTTGACGGGGGAAGGTTAGATACCGTGTTATGAGTCAAGGGTGGCTG
>VXOH01000147.1 GCA_009840135.1 Chloroflexota bacterium
AGGCTGAAAGCCACCTAAGGAAGGTCTGAATAAGACCCCTCTCCCCTGGTGGGAGTGGGTTAGGGTGAGGGGGATTGGTCAATCCCAGGTTGTCACCCTCATCCCGCCGGGGGCAGACGCAGACGCCTTAGCTTGCCGAAGGCCCTGGAGTTCTTATCCTCAGCCCGGTTGAGGGTAGTGAATTGGTTACATGGATAGATACTAGATGCTTCGGCTTCGCTCAGCATGACCGTAAATCAAAGCGCGAATGCCCTGATTAAAAGAATATTTCTACTACCACATTTCCTTACCGGGGTCTTGCCCGCATCCTGCTATAATTGTTTCAGAAACCCCGTAACTTTTTTCTCCGTGGCGCGGTTTGCCCGTCAATTCTGTTCGGAAGCGCGATTGGGCTCAAGCGACGCTTCCTTGCATTCAACGAGTCTATCGAGTTAACAGAACACCAAGAGGGAGGAGAGCCGCATGGCCGACGAACTGTTAGTCCTCCAGGAAAAGCCAAATGCCAGGTACATGATTGCCGGTTGGCGCCGCCAATGGTCCAACGGCGGGAGAATCTCCAGCGGCCTGCCCCGCTATCTGATCGAGAAACTGGGCGCCAGGAAAATTGGGAGCCTTGGAGACCGCATTTCCGAGCTATGCTACCCGTTCCAGGTGGCCGGCACTCACGATACCTTCCGTCCCGGAGCCGCCTTCCAGGATGGCCTGCCATCCAGTCCCATGGCCCGGGAGAACGACATTTACGACGCCGGAAACGGCTTGATTGTATTCCTGGGCGAGGAGCCCTGGAGCCGCATTGACCTGTACGGCCAGGGATTTTTCCAGGCGGTACAGGAATTGGGCATAGAACAGACGGTAGCGGTCGAGGGCGTCAATGGGCCGGCTCCGCCTGAGCTGGAGCGGAGAATAAACTGCGTTTACAGCCGCCCGGAAATGAAAGAGCGCCTGGAAAGACACGGGTTGATAATGTCCAGCCGGGGGTCGGAAGGACGTCGCGGCCCAACCATAGGGATGGCCATGGTGTCGCTGGCCCACTTCGAGTATCCGGAAGTCCAGATGTTCCGGTTGGGGGCGATGGCGCCCATGTATCCCTTTGTAGTGTCGAACAACGAGCAACTGGGGATTTTCCGCGACCACCGGTCTTTTTACGACATAATGCGCCGGCTCAAGGCCATGTTCCACCTGGACCTTGATCTGAGCGAATTGCTTTCGCTGGGAGAGTCGGAATCCCGCGATTTACAGGCGAACCTGGACCGTATAGCTGAGAACAACGCCGAGGCCAAGCGGATAATCGAGCAGGTCCGTTCCGACTACAACGTGGTTCCCTACGTGGAACCCGTGGAGCTGGACCCCGGTCTGGACCGGGCTTTGGAAGACATCCTGCAGGGAATGTCGGACTCGCCGGAAGGTCAGTAACCCACAGAACCGTTGTGGAGGCGAACGATAACTGGGCGGACTGATTTGTCCGCCCTTCTCTTTTGGCCACCGCTATTGGCGTCACTAGAACCCGTTTCAAAAATGCAGATGGGAAACATTCCCCTGCGGCAGGGGCATGAATCTCCGGGCGTTCATCCCCATGCGGAACTTCCCCCATCAAAGGGGGAAGGAATTCTGAAATGGGTACTAAACCAAAGCCAACGTGAAAGCTACATTTCACTGGAAACGGGCTCACTGTAATTCGCCGCTGCATCTCTAGGGTTTTCCCCGGACCGTAGGGGCGATTCGCGAATCGCCCCTACATCGAATGCTGGTCGAAATGCACGTCCCGCCGTGGCTTTGGTTTAGAACCTCTTCCATTACGCGGGGAAGGCCCAGCCATCGGAGGCGGATCAGAATGCCTCCGGCGCAAGAACCATACCCGTACTGCAACGCCAATGCAGCCTCCTTCCTGGCCTGTCTGGATTGCACCGATTGCACCCAATTGAAGAGAGCTCCGGGGCTTGCGGCAGTTTATTCTTGGTCCAAGTCACCGTTAACCGAAAAGCAACCTAATCCCCTGGCGTAACCTATAATGTTCTAGCCGCCCGGAAATATGGGCGGCAAACCATTGGATCGTGGAGGTATTCAAATTGTCCGGCAAAATCGAGGTAGTTCACACCAGCGAGTATGATCCTTCGGTAAACCTTCCCTATGCCCCGGCCGTCAAGGTCACCGGCGGCTCCCTGCTGTTCCTGGCTGGCGTTAACGCGGCCCGGGTTTACCACAGCCATCCCCACATCGAGTCGGAATTTGACGATATTCCCGACGATATGGCAGGCCAGACCCGCATGGCCCTGGAGAACGTCAGAAAAGGACTGGAGGCCTGCGGTGCAACTTTCAGCGATATAGTCCAGGTAACACGGTACCTGACCAATGCCGACGAGCAGGACCAGATGAACGAGGTCTGGTGGGAGTATTTTGGGGACCACCGGCCTGGGACAGCCACCATTGAGATTTCGAGGCTGGCCACCCACGAAAAGCTGAAGGTGGAACTGGCGGCCATAGCCGTGGTGGACTAAGAAACAATCTCAAAACCGGTCTTGACTGTCCCAACGGGGTCCCAGTCCTACCAGTTCGCCCTCACCCTAACCCTCTCCCAGAGGGAGAGGGGACTGTTGAGATAGTTTCCAAGTGCCTGGCTAAAAGTAAAAGATGATTCAGGTTGCCCCCGCCGTTTCCCTGAGTGCAGGACCGTAAAGTACTGGGTCGAGGGTCCTGCCTTCGCAGGAACGATGGGGCCGGTCCGTCAAAAATCGGCGGACCGGTGGACAACCCGGCCGCCTACCATGGTGAGCAGGGAGTGGAGTTCGGGTATGGCGGCTTCTTCCATTTCCAGCAAGTCGTCGGAGAGGACGGCCAGGTCCGCCAGCTTTCCGACCTCCAGGGAACCGCGCCGGCTTTCATCAAAGGAGAAGCGCGCACCGCCCAGCGTAAAAGCCCGAAGGGCTTCCAGCCTGGTCAGGCATTGGTCAGGCCCCAGTACGCGGTCGGTGACCCGTTCCCGGCGCGCCACCGCCGCCCACAGGGTCGCGAAGGGGTTATAGGGCTTGTTGTCGGTGCCGAAGCTGAAATCCACCCCTTTTTCCAGGTACCTGCGGTGGGCCACGGCGCCGTCGGCTAAATCGGGGTCGTCCAGGTAAGGACTGCCCCGGAGCCAAAGCTCGGTGAGGGGGATGGTCTCCACCAGCAACCCAAGTCGCCGAATTTTCGCCAGCTGCTCGTCGGAGGTCTGGAGGATGTGGGCCAGTGTCCAGCGGCGTCCGTTGAGGGGAAATTCCCGGTCAACATCTTCGAAAACGGCCAGCACTTCCTCCAGGGGTTCGCGGACCAGGGTGTTCACCCTCAAATTGTGCCGGGCGGCCAAACGAACAACCCTGGCAAAAAGATCGGGGGAGTGGTAGCCCTGAATGAAGCCCGCCCAGCCGGTATAGGGCAGCAGGCGGGAGCGGGCCTCAGCGGTATAGCGGTTGCCGCCGTACTGGATGAAGCAACCACTGACGCGGAGGAAATCATCGCCAAACCCCGGTCCAGAAAAGGAGTGTCCCCAGGACTCCATTTCGGCTGCGGCCTGCTCCTCCGAGTGCCAGAGGGGGCTCACGGTCAGGTTGGCGCGAACCGTCATTTCACCGCTGTCCCACACTGCCTTGTATGCCTGGAGAACCTCCGGGGCGACACCATGGCCTTCATAGGTTCCGGTGGTACCAACGGAGTTGTAGAGCCGCATGGATTCCTTCAGGGCCGCGACTCGCTGCTCCGGGGTAAAGCGGGGAACGCACTTCATCAAGGTGAACTCCACCGACGGATACCTCCCCGTATCCACGAAAATGCCGGTGGGTTCGCCTTCCTGGTCCTTATCGATGGTAACGCTGGAATCGGGGGACTCGGTGTGGCGGTCAATCCCCGCCAGCCGAAGGGCCAGGCTGTTGGCAATGGAGACCGCAGGCGGCACATTCCAGGGAGTCCAGATGCCCTTAATGTAAACCGGGTGGTCCGGCGCCACCGCGTCCAGGTCCCGGCGGGTGGGAAACCTGCCCTCGGCCAGGGACTGGGGCATATCGGCGTAGTTGGGAGGGTCGCCGATGGGCATGGTTACAACCCATTCCCCGGGCGAGACACCGTCAATCAGCGTCCTGAGCCTGTCCAGAATTTCCGTGATGGAGCGCAACCCCTCCAGAGAAGGATAGATGGACTTCAACCCCTCCCGGTCCAGGTGGGCGTGAATGTCAACGATGCCGGGGATAACCGTCCGACCGTTGAGGTTTATGACGGTAGATTCTCCATCCGCCAGGGGCATAACCTCGGCGTCGGCGCCGACAGCCAGGATTCGTTCATTCCGAATAGCAATGGCCTGGGAAATGGAATCCTGATCATCAACGGTAAGGATTTTCCCGTTATGGAGGACTGTGGTGCGGAGGCCGCCGAAAGTGTCAGCCATATTGATGGTTCCTCAGTTTAGGATGAGACAGCCGGAAGGCTGCCAGGGAGGATCGTCAAATCGCTCCATCATTACGGTGCAAGCCTGAATCTTGACTTCAGCCAGCGAGGTTACCGCCTGCGCGGGAACCACGAAAGGGGAGACCGGGAAACTTCCACCTTCAATTTGACGACAGCCCCTAGACCGGGGCAAGGTCAGCTTTGGGGGAGGATAACCTGCGAAAGACCATTTCCCCCTCACCCTAACCCTCTCCCACCAGGGGAGAGGGGACTCACTCAGACCTTGCCTACTTGCCCTCGAAGTGTGGCCGTCACCGTGTCCTGAAATCGTAGTGAGACGGAAAGAATATACACCATGCCTTCGTTTGACACTGCCGGCGGGGCCGAATTAGAATCTCCCAAACGAGAATCCAGTCTGAAACGGGAGGAATGCCATGACTCAATTGCTGGGAAGAGTCAGCCCCGAAGAGGAAGAACAGTTTTACCAGGGCACCGAAGCCGCCGGGCTGCGGGCCGCCTGGATGGGTCGTCGGTTGGAGCGGAAGCCGCAGGTGATGCCCTTTGCCTGGCGCTGGGAGAACGCCCAGCCGCTGGTGCTGCGAAGCGGAGACATTGTGACCCCGGACCGGGACGTTGAGCGCCGGGTCCTGCGGCTGGCCAACCCCGGCCTGGACCACGGCACGACGCATACCATTTCCGCTGCGTTGCAGCTTCTTCTACCGGGGGAAAACGCCCCCGCCCACCGCCACACGCCCACGGCCATCCGGTGGGTGCTGCAGGGCACGGGCGCCTACACCACGGTGGAAGGCGACAAGTGCTACATGGAGCCGGGAGACCTGGTCCTTACCCCCTCCTGGACCTGGCATGACCACAACAACGAGGGCGACGTGCCGATGATATGGCTGGACGGGCTGGATACGCCCCTGGTCAACAACCTGGAAGCCACCTTCTACGAACAGTTTCCGGAAGACCAGCAGCCCATCGTGGGCGTTGGCGAGTCGGAGCGGAAATACGCCTCGGGGGCGCTGCGGCCGGCATGGGAGGACCACAGCAATCCCTACTCCCCGCTCTGGCATTACAAGTGGGAGCGAACCCACGCCGCGCTGCAAAGCCTGGCCGAAATTGACGCCAGCCCCTTCGACGACGTGGCCATGGAGTTTTCGGACCCGGCCACCGGCGGTCCGGTGCTGCGGACCATGGCCTGCTGGGTGCAGATGATACGGCCCAGGGTGAACACCAAGGCCCACCGCCACACCACCAGCAAGGTTTACCAGGTGTTCAAGGGCAAGGGGCACAGCGTAATCAACGGCCAGCGATTCGACTGGGGCGAAGGGGATTTCCTGGTTGTTCCGTCGTGGGCCTGGCACGAGCACGCCAACGATACCGACGAAGAGGCCATCCTCTTCTCCATCCAGGACATCCCTGTAATGAAGGCCCTTTCCCTGTACCGGGAAGAACCCTACGCCGAGAACGCCGGCCACCAGCCGATAGAATCGGTCTTTGAGGGCTAGTGGACTGAAAGGTTTGCTTGGATGGGCTGGGGATTAACCGTCGTTCCTGCGAAGGCAGGAACCTTTGCTCGTAGGATGCGAGATTCCTGCCTTCGCAGGAATGACGAAATTGCCCAAAAGCCATCATTCCAGTTGCGATTTCCAAGTAGGCCGGGGAGCTCAGGCAACCAAAGCAATGGGGCGGACAAATGTCCGCCCCGTTCTTGTTATGGATTCTCCCAAAAATCTACGGCTTGAACAGGGCCACGCACTTGTTGGAGTTGAAGATGTAGGTTTCGACGTAGTCAATGACTTCAGTCTTGTAGTCCAGTTCCTGCGCCGCTCCCACTACGCACATCCAGTTCAGGAGTTCCTGCTGGCCAGCATCTTCAATCTGGTCTATGGATATCCGGCTCCACGCAGCGTAGTCTCCGTCGCGCAGTTCCTCGAATCGCGCCCGGTCCGAGGGCACGTCGGGATACAGGCAGTGGTTTTTGTCGGTCAGGAAGGCATGGGACCAACTGGAAGAGGCGATGAGCGCCACCCGGTAAGGGCTTTCCTTCAAGACCCGGGCCACCGCCGCTCCCACTTCCATGCAGCGCTTAGGCGACGGACCGGGCGGGTCGAAGTCTTCCTCGTACTGGACCGCGCCGCCCCGATTGCGTATGACGCGGCTGCCGTAACAGTTGACCAAGAAAGGGACCACCGGATAGTCGAAGCCCTTGCGGTCGTAGTCCAGGTAGAGCAGGGTATTGAGGATGGCATGGCCCAGGCCGCCCTTTTCGTGGAGCGGCTTGTAGGCATAGGACATATCCACGCCCTCCTCGATAAGCCCGCGAACCAGGGAGCGGGCCGCCGTCCGGTGGCCGGCGTACTTGAAGGTCTTGTCGCCGGGCTCGTCCCAGACGTTGAGCCGGGCGCCACCGTCCTTCAGGGCGAAGGGCTGGCATTCCATTTCATCGTAGGCCATGACGCAGAAAGGAGGGATGATGTCCTCCTTGAAATTCTCGTACTGGTCGTCGCCCCAAATCACCACGAAATCGGGGTTAAAGGCGTCCAGCTCTTCACGCAATTTGCGGAAACCGTTGACCAGGCGTTCCCGCGCGCTGATGGCGGCCGCGAGACCTTCGTCTTCGCCATACTCAATACGCATTGGTTCCGGCCAATTGGTAGGTATCTTCAACTCCGGGGGAAGATTGGGATTCCGCATGCTGCGATGAATGGAAAAGTCCTTCTCTTCATCGGGTTTGATCAGGGAAGGAGAATGGGTGAGCCCCAGGCCCAGGATTTCTGCCATGATGTCGCCTCCCATGAGATAAATGGGGTTGCCGATTGGCCAAACTATACGCCTTTGCCCCGCAAATGGGTAGTCTCCGAACCCATGGTAATCATTCATACTAGGATTCTTACCCGTTGGAACAACACGGAAGGTCAAGGGTAGGGGCGGTTCGCGAACCGCCCCTACGGGTAACACGGCCCCTGAACTGGAACGCTAACTCGCTCAGGCATAGTGGGGATTACGGTGGGGCGAACAGGCTTTTCTCTTCTTTCCGGCGCCACATTAGTTATGCGGCCCTGGCTTGCCAGCCAATTGGCCGGGTCCCCTTCCCCGGTTTTTCCTGCCCTTGCCAGCATTTCGGGGCAACGCTATTATCCTGACTACAATGTGAATTGCAACACCTGGGAGGACAAGTTATGCCGCGAATGACGGGCGCCCGTTTCCTGGTGGAAACAATGCAAGCCTACGGGGTAACCCACGCTTTTTATATGCCGATGATCGTAACCCGGGCCCTGGTGGAGATGGAGCAAGTGGGTATTGCCCGCATCATGGCGCACAGCGAGAAGGCCGCGGCCTACATGGCCGACGGTTACGCCCGGGCTGCCCGCCGCCCGGCAGTCTGCATGGCCCAGAACGTGGGGGCGGCCAACCTGGCCGCCGGGCTGCAGGACCCCTTCCTGGGCGGGTCTCCAGTGGTGGCCCTGACCGGTCGGGGCGCTCCTTCGCAGCAGGACAGGAACTACTATCAGGAAGTGGACCACGTACAGCCCTTCAACGCGGTCACCAAGTTCAATGCCCTGGTGGACAGTCCCGAGGAATTGCCCCGGATGTTGCGGCAGGCTTTCAGGGAAGCTACATCGGGCGCACCCGGACCGACCCACCTGGACCTGCAGGGCTCGTCCGGGGCCCTGATTATGGACGTGGAAGCTGACCTGGACGTGGTGGTGGAGGCTCCCTTCACCCACATTCCGCCATTCAGAGGCGAGCCGGAAACGGAAATGGTAAGGGAAGCTGCCCGGGCTTTGACCGAGGCCAGGCGGCCCGTGATAGTTGCCGGTGGCGGTGTTCCCGCCTCGGGCGCGCAGCGGGAAGTAGTTGAACTGGCGGAGATGCTCTCCATTCCGGTTGCTACGTCGCTTAACGCCAAGGGAACCATTCCCGACGATCACCCGCTGTCCGTTGGAGTCTGCGGCACATATTCCCGGTGGTGCGCCAACCGGGTGGTTTCCGAGGCTGACCTGGTCTTCTTCATTGGGAGCCACACGGGCAGCCAGGTCACCACAGAATGGCAGATTCCCCGCCCAGGAACCCCGGTAATCCAGCTGGATATTGACCCCAGGGAGTTGGGCCGCAGCTACTCCATCCAGGTCGGGCTGCAGGGGGACGCCCAGGCTTCCCTGCGCAAACTCATCGAACACCTGGAGCCCCTGGGAAGCCGGTCCGAGTGGGTCGGACGAGCGCAGGAACTGGTGCGGGAATGGCGGGACGAGGTTGCTCCCCTGGCTAATTCGGATGCTTCGCCAATACGACCGGAAAGGCTTTGCAAGGAAATTACCGAGTATCTTCCCGACAATGGAGTGCTGCTTTCCGACACCGGACATTCGGGAATATGGACCGGCACCATGATTGACCTGAACCAGCCGACCCAGACCTTCCTGCGTTGCGCCGGATCGCTGGGCTGGGCCTTTCCCGCGGCCCTGGGCGCCAAGTGCGCCGTGCCGGACCGCCCGGTGGTGTGCTTCACGGGCGACGGCGGTTTCTGGTACCACCTCAGCGAGATGGAAACGGCGGTGCGTTACGGAATCAACACTGTCACGGTCATCAACAACAACCACTCACTGAACCAGGAGAAGCGGGGCAACGAGCGGGCCTATGAGAGCGTGGGAGTGACCGGCAATGTTGATGAGCTCTGGGTCTTCCCCGACACGGACTTTGCCAAGCTTTCCGAGGACATGGGAGGCTTTGGCATAAGGGTGGACCGTCCGGAAGACCTGCAGGATGCCATGAAGGAAGCCGCGGCTTCGAACAAGCCGGCGGTGGTGGACGTGGTGACCGACATAGAGGGAATCGCCCCTCGAGCCTGGACAGGTTAACCGGTCCGGTATGAAAGCCCGGCGCAATAAACCTGGGGAGACCGCCAATGCCCGAAACACTGATTACCGAAGAAGTCAGGGCCCTCATCGGAACGGAAACGGAGCCCGAGCGCAACCGATTTCCGATAAGCGAGGAAATGGCCTTTGACGTGGCCGACGCCATAGAGGACGGGAATCCCCTCTACCAGGATGCCGAATATGCCAGCCGTTCCCGTTACGCCGGCATTATCTGTCCTCCGCTGGCCACCTGGAAGGACATCGGTCCGCCAATCGGCTACTTCGGCGCCGGCCAGGAATCGCACTTCCAGGTGCCCCTGCCTTTCAACAGTTACGGCCTGAACGGGGGCAGCGACTGGCAATTCCTGAGGCCCGCCTACGCTGGAAACTGGATAACCCGCCAGTTCAAGGTGCTGGACATTTTTGAGAAACAGGGGCGCTCCGGTCTGCTGGTGTTCATCGTAAGGCAGGAGACCCAGACCAACGAGCTGGGACAGGTAATCAGCCTGGCCAAGAGGGTAAGCATTCACCGCAGCCTGCCTGACCAGACGGATATAGGGGAACAGGCTGATGGAGACTTGCCGTCCCTGACCAACGTTGCGGTGGCTCCTCCCTTGCCCGACGTTATCCTGGCAAAGCCGGAGGCCAAAGAGGCGGCCCAACGGTACTATGAGGATGTTGCCATAGGAGATACGCTGCCCCCAGTGGTTAAGGGTCCCATGACTACTTCGCACCTGGTAAGGTGGGCGGCTGCCAACGGCAACTACGCCCGCATACACTGGGACCTTCCCTTTGCCCAGCTTCAGCAGGGGCTGCCCAACGTGGTGGTTAACGGATCGCTTAAGAACCAGTACCTAGGGCAATTGATAACCGACTTTGCAGGAGACGAGGGATGGTTTCGCCGGTTTTTCGTCCAGCACCGGGGCATGGACTTTCCGGGTGATGTGCTTGCCGCCTCCGGGGTGGTCACGGGGAAGCGGGAGTCGGACGGATTCGGGTTGGTGGACTGCACCGTGGAATTGCGGAACAGCAGGGGCGGTCAGACCGCCGCGGGACAGGCAACGGTGGCCCTGCCAAAACGAGGCCAATCGCTGCCCCTGGTATGGACGGAAGAGCCCTGGACCGATTAATCCATTGCCTGAAGAAGGCCAATCAGCTCGACAGTTTCGGGACCTGCCGTTTACGAGCCCTGCTACTGAGCTGCAGTTGAAGCTGCCACGTCGGCGGGTGAAGACTACGACGGCCCGGGGATTGTGGCCTCCCTGACCTGAGCAATTGACGGTGCAATTTTTGAGCATGGCAGCCATGCCAATGACAATGAAGACATACAATGCGACCGAGCCTTCCGTTAAGCCGTGCCGGGCTTCCCGGCTGACCGGAGCAGCTCCTTGCTGAGCGGTATACGGGTTCTGGAACTTGGAGGTCATACCTCGGCCCCATTCTGCGGCAAATTGCTGGCCCAATATGGCGCGGAAGTGGTCAAGATTGAGCCGCCTGGGACGGGAGACCCGGCCAGGAGCCAGGGACCTTTTGCCGGCGATGACCCCAACCCCGAGAAGAGCCTGCCTTTCCTTTACCTCAATACGGGAAAACGCAGCATTACGCTGGACATTAAGACGGCCACGGGGCGTTCCCTGCTGCGGGAACTGCTTAAGGACACCGACATTCTCGTGGAGAACCACTCTCCCGCCGACTCGGAAGCCCTAGGCCTGGATTACGGCACCCTGGCCCGAATTTCACCCGGAATAATCGCCGCCTCCATCACCCCTTTCGGCCTGACCGGCCCCTACCGGGATTACCCAGCCACCGATATAGGCGTCTTCGCCTACAGCGGCCATCTTTACCACTCCGGAGACTCCGACCGGGAGCCTTTGCGAAACGCGCTGGACCAGTCCTGGTACATTGCCGGCGCAAACGCGGCGACGGCGATTCTGGCTGCGCTCTTCAGGCGGCTGAACAGCGGCAGGGGGCAGCAGGTAGAGGTATCCGCCGTGGAATGCCTGGCTACTCACCTGGTGCAGGCCGTGCCCTATTTCAACTATATGGGCGCCATCAAGGGACGACGGCCGGTACGGGGGTCGGGGTTCGAAGAGCTAATGCCGGCAAGGGACGGTTACGTGGTCCCATCCGTCCAGGGGTCCCAGCCCTGGTCCGTCGTTTCAGACCTCATCGGTCTGGAGGAACTGAAAGACGAGAAGTTTGCCACCGGTTCCGGACGCATAGAGCACGGGGAGGAGTTGAGGGAATTGCTGGTGAAGGGTCTGGCGGAATGGGACCGCATGCCCCTGTTCGAGGCTTCGGGCGAAAGAAGGCTGGTTTTCGGAATGGCCCAGGATGCCGGCGACGTTTTTGACTGTCCCCATTTGGAGGCCCGGGAGTTCTTCGAGCAGCTTGACCATCCTGTGGCCGGTGCCGCCTTGTACCCCGGCATGGGGCCAAAGCTTTCCTCCGCGTTTGATTCGGAAAATGCCCCGGCGCCGTTGCTGGGCCAGCACAACCGGGAAATCCTTGGCGGGAGGTTGGGGGTCACGGACGTTGAGCTGGTGTCCCTGAGAGCTTCCGGAATCATTTGATTGCAGCCCTCTCAAGGAAATTCAGCGTGCATCCGGAATATTACCAAATACCAAAATGCTGTATACGTTCTAAACTAAAGCCAAAGTGAAAACCACATTTGCCTGTAACCGCACCCAATGTACTTTGCCGCTGCAATAGGGGTTCTTCCCCAAGACGTAGGGGCGATTCGCGAATCGCCCCTACGTCGAATGCCGGTCGAAATGCACATACCGCCCTCGCTTCAGTTTAGTGGGCCCTAATTCTAACCATGAAAAACGACTATATGACTTCAGATAGCCTGCCCCTGGAGGGAATTCGGGTTGTGGACCTGAGCAGGGTATTCGCGATGCCCTATGTGGGGGCGCACCTGGCGGACATGGGCGCCGAGGTCATCAAGGTGGACACTCACCATGCGGCGTTCGTGGACACCACCCGCACCCTGACCGGCCCCTATCCGGACAACGTTCCCGGCGAAGACTATTGGAATCGGGCGGGCACCTTCCAGACTCTTAACCGGGGCAAGGAGAGCGTTACGCTGGATTTGCGGTCGGAGCGGGGGATGGAGCTGTTGCTGGATCTTATCGGCATAAGCGACATTGTGCTGGAGAATTTCACTCCGCGAGTAACCCGCCGTTTCGGGCTGGACTATCCGCACTTGAAATCGGTGAGGCCCGACCTTGTCCTGGTTTCAAATACGGGATATGGCCATACCGGCCCCTGGAGCGACTTCGGCGCTATGGCCTCGGCCCTGGAGCCGACCCACGCCGCCGGCGCCTTCATGGGTTACCTGGAGCGGGATGAGAACGGCAGGTTGGTTTCCAGCGAGACACCGAACAAGATTGGCAATTCCTACACCGACTTCCTGGCCTGCTGGTCAGCCCAGGTGGCAATTCTGGCAGCACTGTACCGCCGGGCGCTGAGCGGACAGGGGGTGTGGATTGACTTGGCAATGTACCAGACCGGGGTATCCTATTTCGGCGCTGGGCTGCTTGACTTCGCCTTTAATGGACGCCGCAGTCGCCGTATTGGCAACCGGCACGAGTTCATGTCTCCCCACGGTTGCTATCCCTGCCAGGGAGAGGATAGCTGGGTGGTTATTGCGGCTCGCGACGATGAAGACTGGCGTTCTTTTTGCTCCGCCATCGGAAAGCCGGCGCTGGTTGCAGATCCCCGCTTTCGGGACCAATTGAACCGGCATCGGCACCAGGATTCCCTGGACGAGCTAATCACCGAATGGACTATAGACCGGACGCAAGAGTCCGTAGTTGCGATTTTGAACGACGCAGGAATTCCCGCCGCCCCGGTCCTGGAAGCGGGACAACTGCTGGGAGACCCTCATCTCAGGCAGCGGGGATTGTTTGAAGAAGTGGAGCACCCGGAGGAGTCGGGCCTGGGAAAGCGGGAGTACCTGGGCCGGGGTTGGAGATTGTCGGAATCCAATCCCCGCATACAGGGCCCGGCTCCCGACCTGGGCCGGGACAACGAGAAAGTTCTGGTGAACTTGGTGGGCATCCAGGAGGAGGAGCTAGAGACGCTGAAGGACAATGAGGTTATCGGAAACAGGCTCTTGCCCACGGCAGCTCCTAACGTCGTTCCCCTGGCGCGCCAAAAAGAACTGGGCTGGATTGCGGATTTCAGGCAGGACTATTAACCGGTCAAAGGGTAGATGTATCGGCGCCATGCCCTGGCGTGCCCCATTTCACGGGCAAGTGCTATACTCTCAAGCAGTAGAAAGGGCAATATTCACGATGGAGGCCGAACGCCGGACATTTTCCGTTTCCGGCACGCGGCCCTGGCAAGACCTGTGGAGGCCAACTGATGGCGAATGCAGAACTGGCATTGATGGCTCACCTGATGCGGCGGGCAGGTTTCGGCGCCACGCGGGATGAGCTGGAGACCTGCGTGGAGCAGGGCTACGAGGCAACCGTGGAGCAACTGCTGCACCCGGAGCTGGCCCCGGTGCTGGACGAGGACTTGCTACGCCGGTATCACGTTGACCAGAACAGCTTGATGCTGATAGAGAGTTCCCAGGCCTACTGGCTGTACCGGATCATCAATACACAGCGTCCCCTGGAAGAAAAGATGGCCCTGTTCTGGCACAGCTTGTTCGCCACGGCGTACGGCAAACTGAACCATGCCAAGGCGGTAGTGAACCAGACCAACACCTTCCGCCGCTGCGGGTTGGGCGACTTTCGCAACCTGTTGCTGGAGCTTTCGAGGGACCCGGCCATGATTTTCTGGCTGGACAATAAGGACAACCACAAGGATGCCCCCAACGAGAATTACGGAAGGGAACTCCTGGAGCTATTCTCCATGGGCATCGGCAACTACACCGAGGACGACGTCAAGGCCTGCGCCCGGGCGTTTACCGGCTGGACCATCGCCAACGCCGACTATATGAGCGTTCGGGCTTCCCGTGATTCCATCTGGCCCCACGGCCGGCTGGACTGGCAGTTCCAGTACTTGCCGGAGGACCACGACGACACTGACAAGACCTTCCTGGGTCACACCGGGCCCTTCAATGGGGAGGACGTCATTGACATTATTTGCCGGCAGCCGGCGACTGCCTGGTTTGTTGCGTCCAGGCTGTACGGCTTTTTTGTTTCGGACACCCCCAACGAAGCGTCTATTCAATACCTGGCGGACAGGTTTGTCGAAACGGATGGGGACATTCGGCAGGTGATGAGGGCCCTGTTCCTCTCAGACTTCTTCCGGGGCGATGAGGCAAGGCTGGCCAAGGTCAAGAGTCCCACAGAGATAGTAGCCGGAACGGCGAGGCTGGCCGGAAGTCACCAGTTTCCGGATTGGACCATAGTTAACCTGGCCATGGACGTCAGCTTCATGGGCCAGGAAATATTGAACCCGCCCACCGTCGAGGGCTGGCACACAGGCCGGGAATGGATAGACACCGGCAACCTGGTCGAACGAGTCAACGCCTCCTCCCTGGAGATGGGCAACCTGGGCCAGCCGGGAGTACAGGCCGCCCTTCGCCGGGTAAGGGCCGCCGGCGACGCGCTTGCTCCCGAGCAGTTGGTTGATGCCTGCCTGGAGGCTGTGGGGCAGTTTGAAGTAGCCCAGGCCACACGGGAGAGCCTGGTAAGCCATGCGGCAAAGGATGGCGTGCTGGAATTTGGCGAAAGGGGTTCCGCCGACTGCGCGGAGAGCCGAATCGCCGAACTGCTGCAGCTTATTGTCGCTACCAGAGAATACCAACTGGCCTGAGCGTTCCCGCCCTTCCCGTACCACCGGCCTACATTTCATGACCAGGGGAATAGCCCATGACCACGGTTGCAACCCTGCAATATAGCCACACCCTGGGCTTCATGGCAAACCAGGGCAGGGGTTTCAATAACCCGGTGGACCTGGCCATTGACTCGGAAGGGATGATTTTCGTCCTCAACCGGGCCGGGCCCGAGGTAGGGGTCCGAATCGCCTACAAGCGCATAACCCGCTGCACCTCCGATGAGCAGTACCTGGGCGAGTTTGGCGGCGGCGGAACCGGCGATGGCGGGCTCTGGTGGCCCAGTTCGCTGGCCTTCGACCGGGAAGACCGGCTCTATGTTGCCGACGAAGCGCTGAACCGTATTTCCGTCTTTGGGCGGGACGGAGGCTATCTGGGCAAATGGGGAGTGGGTGGCGCGGAAACCGGGCAGTTCAACAGGCCGTCCTCCATAGTTTTTGACCGGGACGACAACCTGCTGGTGGCCGACAGCCTTAATCATCGGGTCCAGCGGTACACCAAAGAGGGAGAAATGCTGCAACAGTGGGGCGAGTTTGGCGACGGCGACGGGCAGTTCAATCTGCCCTGGGGCCTTGCCCTGGATGCAGGCGGCAATGTTTACGTGTCCGACTGGCGCAACGACCGAATCCAGAAGTTCGACGCAGACGGGGCTCACCTGGCCTCCTTTGGTAGCTCGGGCAAGGGAGATGGTCAGTTCAGCCGACCCTCCGGTCTGGCAGTGGATGGACAGGGGAACATAATTGTCGCGGACTGGGGCAATGAGCGGGTGCAGATGCTGGACGAGGACGGGGCATTCATGGCTTCTTTCCGGGGCGAGTCGCAGGACTCGCTTTGGGCCCAGGACTATTTCAGCGCAAATCCGGACGAAGCGGCCGCCCGGTGGTCAGCGAGTCTTGAGCCGGAGATAGAACACCGTCCGGAGTATGACTCCCACCGGGGTTACGAATGGGAGCGTTCCGCCAACGTGGAGAAGCTCTTCTGGGGGCCCACCTCGGTAAAGATCGGGCCGGACGGTTTGGTGTACGTGGTGGACAGCCTCCGGCACCGGATACAGATTTACCGACCGGGGCTATAGCATTGCCGGAGCCATCGTCAGCGGCACCGTTTTTCCCTTCTTAGGCATCCGGCTCGGGCGGGTCGACCTCAGCCTGGCGAGGTTCCCGCCTTCGCGGGAACGACGAACAGGCGCCTGGGGAGGCTTCTGCACCTAATTTGAAAACAGTTCGTGGAACTGAATTTTCTCAGAAAGAATTGACCGGGATAGAAGGCTCAAGAGTAGGGGCAGCTAGTTGGCTGCCCCTCTTCAATTTGTCGGCCCGGTGTTGCTGTCCCTTGGCAGGCTCTAGATGGGAAGCAGTTTCTCGGTGCGGTTGGGCGGCAATTCGGTGTCAAAGGCGTCAATGCAGAAGGCGAACATGGCGTAGTTGCCCATCACCAGGGTCAACTCAACGACGCCCTGGGTTCCGAACTGTTCAAATGCCGACTGCCACGAACCCCTGCTGACATGGTGGGTGCGGAAGTATTCCTGGCCATAGTTAACCACGGCGGCTTCATCGGGCGCCAGGTCAATCAATTCTTCGCCTTCCCTCAGGGCATCTACCAGCTCGTCAGGAACACCGGCCTCCCGGGCCGAGCCGGCGTGGGCGTTCCAAATATGCTGGCAGTCCATCTCTCTCGCCGTAACCAGCATGGCCAGCTCCAGGATCTTGGGCGACAGGCTGGAGTCGCGGCGCAGGTATTGATTCAGGGCCGTGGCTATCTGGGCCGCCGCCGGGGCGTGAATCGTCACCGAACCCGGCCCCCGGTTGGGCACCGGACCGTCACCGACTATCTCATCGAATATCTGCTGCTGGTGCGCGGGTACGCTGTCTCTGGACGCTACGGGTAGTCGTGGCATTATATCCTCCGGTTCTACTTAGTGTGGACTCTGGGGGTGTGGAAAAATTTCCTTTCCTTCCTGAGTTAGCCGTTATCTTGACACCAGTGGGCGAGGTTCCCGCTTTCGCGGGAACGACGAAAAGGGACTTAGGGAAGCTTCTGCCTTCAATTTGTCCACACTCCTTGGAGCGGCTACATTGCGGGCAACCTCACGCTGCCCTTCGATTCGCTATTGATTCCGCTTCTTGCCGGTCTTGGCCTCAAATAGCTCCCAGGTCAGGTCATTGAAGGGATAGTACTTGCCGGGGGAGCATCGCTCCACCTCCAGCTGGGCCTTGATTACCTCTTCGACTTCTTCCCGCTCGTGGGCTATGGAAATGACCTGCTCAACCGCGGCGTGGGGCACGACCACCGCCCCGTCATCGTCTCCTACGATGGCATCTCCCGGCCGCACGAGAACTCCACCACACTGGATGGCGTCGTTAACCTGCCAGGGCCAGAACTCGGCCGGTCCCTGCTTGGCGGTGGTGGAGGCGGAATAGACGGGAAAGCCGTACTCCAGCAGGGAATTGCTGTCTCGCACCGAACCGTCGGTGACGAGGCCGCCAACCTGGAGCTGGTGCAATCGCATGAACTTGATATCGCCGCCGATGGAGCTGTAAGTCCAGCCCATGGCGTCGATGACGATAACCTCGCCGGGGCCGCAAAGTTCGAAGGCAACGTATTCGGCCGACTGGTCGCCCTTGGGTTTGTCCTGCACCAGATCGGGCCGGTGGGGAACGAAGCGAAGGGTCACGGCGCGGCCCACCATGTGCTGGCCCCGCTGCAAAGGACGGGCGCCCTCGATATAGCTCATGGGCCAGCCCATTACCCAAAGCCCGTCTATAAGAGTCTGGGTAGGGATGCTGCGCAGCACCTCCAGCGTTGCATCGGAAATGGGTTCGCGGGTCGTCATTAGTCACCTCAAGAGCGGCTGTGTCAGGGCTAACGCCTCCGGCGGGGGTCCGGCTGGGAAAATCCGGCCCCATTATAACAGGCACAGAAGAAGGGGACGGCTGCGTGAGCCGTCCCCCGAATTTGCCGATCACGGCCTGGACTCCGGTCCGAGGCTTCTACTCCTCGGGCCAACCGTCGGCGGTTTCGCCGGCGGACAGGGCGGCCTGAACGGACGCCTTGGCGTCGTCGGTTACCCATTCACCCCAGATGTTGGGGAAGCTGTTCAACCACCAGAGGGCGGTGGCCTTTACGTCAGCCTCGGGGTTCTGGTCCTGCCACCGTACGGCAGCCTTGTAAATGTCAATGTTGAAATCCCAGTTCCGCAGCATTTCTACCACGTCGGGGGCGTTGCCCGGCAGGTCAGGGTTGACCGCTATAAGGATTTCCGCATCTTCATAAGCGCAGGCCTTGGTGGTGAACCAGCACTCGTCGCTGTAGGCAGGCTCAGTAAGCCTGACGAGGTCAAGCTTCAAGGCCGGATCGTTGGTTCCCCACTGATAGCCCAACCAAGGCTCGCCCTTGTCGTAGGCGCCCTGCAGGTCGGCATTGAGCGCCGCACCGTCACCAGGATTAACGACTTCCACGTGGTCGCCAAGGCCATAGCCCTCGACCTGGGCAGCGTTCACGACTTCGCAGGCCCAACCGATAACGCAGGAAACCAGCCGCGCTTTGTCTCCGGTCTCCGCAGTCTTGAACAGGTCCTTGAATTGCTGGTCCGTCAGGTCTTCAACGCTGTCCAACTCCGGATACTGTTCCTGCAGATAGGCGGGGATGACAAAGGCCGACTGCCAGTCGCTGCCGAGACTCTTGCCCACGGAAAGCACCGCGCCTTCGGCACGGGCTTCGTTCCAGGCTTCGTCCTGATTGGGAAGCCAGATTTCCATGGTAACGTGAGTGTCACCGCGCTTGAGGCCCTGGAAGAGGGGCAAAGTTGCGCCGAACTTCACGTCCGTGGGATATCCATACCCTTTCTCTACCAGGTACTGGGCGATACGGTTCTGGAGAAGAGCGCTTGACCAGTTGAGGTCACCGAAGATGATGGTCTCTTTCGGGCCCTCGGGGGCCATCACTTCGACCTCGACCTCGACTATCCTCTCGACCTCTTTCTCGACTACAACCTGCTTCTCTACTTCTACTGGTACTTCCTTCTCGACGACGACCTCTTTTTCTACCTCGACGATCTCCGTCACCGGAACCTCGACGACCTTCTCCTGGACGACCTCTACCGGAACCTCTTTCTCAACGATGACTTCCTTCTCAATGATCTGAGGCTCGGGAGCGGGGGCCGCCGGCGAAGCACAGGCAACCAAGGCTAAAATCGCCACCAGCGCTACCATCATCAGTGCTAAACGATACTTTGCAAACAAGCTAACTACCTCCTGTTAAATTCCTTGGATGATTCCTACCATCTACTTGCATCGGACGCAATGGGAAATGTTATCAGCGAGCCAATGCACTGTCAAACCGTTATAAAGCGGGATTTAAGCCGCCTTTAACATTTATTACTAGCCCGTCTTAACCTTCAGCCGATCCCCATGGACTGCTGCCGGCCACGGGCAGCGGACTGGGTGAGCCGGTCAATTACGATGGCCAGGAAGACAATGGCCAGGCCGGCAATGACGCCGTTACCGGTCTCATTCTTTTGCAGCGCGCGCAAGACATTGTCGCCCAGGCCACCGGCCGCCACCATGCTGGCAATGGTCACCATGGCCAGGGCCATCATCGTGGTCTGATTAATGCCCGCCATTATGGTGGGCAGCGCCATGGGTATCTGGACCTTGGTCAAAACCTGCATAGGAGAAGCGCCAAAAGAACGGGCGGCCTCCACGGTCTCCGGAGACACCTGGCGAATTCCCAGGTTGGTCAATCGGATAACCGGCGGAACCGCATAGATTATGGTGGCGAATATTCCGGCTGGCTTGCCCAGCCCGAAAAACAGAATCCCGGGCAACAGGTAGACGAAGCTGGGCATGGTCTGCATTCCATCGAGAATGGGACGCATCAAGTTGTCGGCGACGCGACTGCGCGCGCCGAGAATTCCCAGGGGCAGTCCTACGGCCATGGCCACCGCCACGGCAACAACCATCAGGGCGATGGTGTCTATGGTGTTGGCCCACAGATCCATGAATCCGATGTAGAGCAACGCCAGGGCGGTGAAAATAGCAAGGGACCAGCGACCCATGGCGAAGGCCAGCAGGGTCAATGCCAGGACCAGGGCGGGCCAGGGTATCCACTTCAGCCCGTCTTCGATGTAAATCAGGGCATAGGTTATTACAGTGGAGATGCCATCAAACAGCCACGCTCCGGACACAGTCATCCATTGAACAACCGAGTCAATGGCCGCGCCCGTTTCCTGTCTCAGGGTTTTCTCCAGGGTGATGCTTGCACCGCCGCTGGTAGGAACCTCCGAGGTTGATACCGTGGTCGGGTACTCCATGCCCGGCCCGCCAATCACCAGGCTTGCGGCGGCAACAAGGGCAACCAGGGCGAGGGCCGCGACCCATTTCATCCAGACCGGCAATGCAGCCAGTCCGGATACCTGAGAACTAATGGGCCCCTGTTCTGCTTCCGAACCCTGGGAAAGAGCTCGGCTCGCGGCGTCGCGTGAGTCGGCGCTATCGCTTGTTAATGAAGCCATGACTGCCTCCAGCAGGGGCGAGGCCTAACGACAGGTTCCTGCCGGTGGCGCCGCACGATACTTGTCATAACCATTTACTTTATTGTCTTCTATACGTACTGATTTCAATCCGTATTGTTTTCAAACCGTCCGGCAAGGCCTAGCCTTCGGTCGGCTCATTCTCCGCCGCGATGGCCGCATTCATTGCGGCGTTGGCCTCGTAGTCCGGGTCCACTTTCGACGTTTCAGCCAGGGCTTCGGCCAGGGCGCTGCGATGCACTTCACCCACCAGGGTGTTGTCGCCGTCCACCACCGGTATGGGGTAGTCGCTGGACATGGCGATGGGGATCAGGACATCGAAGCTGGTGGAAGGCGCCACGGGCAGGTAATTCTGCTCCACGTAGCTCCAGGCCTCGTCGAATCTCTTTACACCGGCCCTAAGCGCACGCTCTGCGCTGACTATGGTCAGCAGGCCCTTGTAATTCTCGCGGCTGTCCACCACCCAGGCCACGTCGCCGTCGCTCTCGCCGATGGTGTGTAGCGCGGCCCTTGGACCCTGCCTGCCCATGACGGTGGCCTTGGGCGGCACCATCACCTTGCTGGCGGTCAGAACGCTTTCCAGCCTGACGTCCTGGGTGAAGTCGCCCACATATTCGTCCTCCGGTCGAAGGACTATGTCCTCGGGCGTGCCTATCTGGGCCACGGCGCCGTCATGCATGATGGCAATGTGGTCGCCCAGCTTGAGGGCCTCGTTGAGGTCGTGGGTGATAAAAACGATGGTCTTTTGAAGCTCGGTCTGAAGGTTCAGCAGTTCGTCCTGCATCTGGCGCCTGATGAGGGGGTCCAGGCCGCTGAAGGGTTCATCCATGAGAAGAATGTCAGTGTCCACAACCAGGGCCCGGGCCAGGCCCACCCTCTGCTGCATTCCGCCGGAGAGTTGACGCGGGTAGGCATCTTCCCAGCCGGACAGGCCAACCAGCTCCAAAGATTTTCGGGTGCGGGAGTACCGCTCGCTCTTTTCGACGCCCTGGACTTCCAGGCCCCAGGCGGCATTGTCCAGGACGCAGCGGTGGGGCATCAGGCCATAATGCTGAAAGACCATGGCTATCTTGTCGCGGCGAAACTCGACCAGCTCCTTGTCCGACATCTTGGTAATGTCCTCGCCGTCAATGACCACTTCTCCCCCGGTGGGATCAATCAACCGCAGGAGGCATCGGACCAGGGTGGACTTGCCGCTGCCGGAAAGGCCCATGATTACAAAAGTCTCGCCCTTCCTTACTTCAAAGCTGACATCCCGCAGCCCAACAACGTTGCCAAACTCGCTTTGAATGTATGCCTTGTCCTTGTCCGCATTTTGCGGGTCCATGACTCTCTCGGGATTCCTGCCGAAGACCTTCCATAGAGAACGAACGGAAATATAGGGAGCCCCAATATCCGATGCTTCGGACGGCATCTCGTCCAAAGCCAGCAAAGCGGAGTTACTGTGACTGTCTTCGGAATTAACTTGAGGCTGCATAAGATTTCTCTCCATAAGAGGCGTTGGGAGGCACGGTCCGAGCTATTGCCAGGCCAGCTAACGCGATACTACAGGGATCATTCAGGCACACTCCGAAAGCAGTCTTGCATCGGAAATCTGCAAGTCAAAGCAGCTCAGGGAACGTGGCGGTTGACATAAAGAGCGGAAGATAGAGCGACCGATAGACGGGCTTGTGGAGGCCCATAGGAGGCAGTCCGTGGTACATCGCGATAAGCAGCTTTGGGCTGGCATTTTTACTTACCTCTTCCCTTGGCCTTCGCTTAGGATACCCTACGTTTCAGGCTGGCATTTGTCAACCCTGAAAAGACGGGCCAGGAACACCGAGCGCCTCCACGGTTTGCTGGCACCTGAGGATGGTGTAAGATTAGTTGCCAGGAAGCGTGGTGTCGCTGGGTCACATTCCGGCCAGCCAGAAACGGGAGAATAGCCATGCCTAAAATCGCGATTGTTGGAACAGGCCTGATGGGCACGTCCCTGGGGCTTGCCCTGCGTAACTCCCAGCTGTTGAACCTGGAGGTGGTGGGCACAGACTCCAGCGGCGGCGCAAGAGGCGGAGCGCAGAAAAGCGGAGCCTTTGACCGGGTGGAAAACCGGTTGTTGAATGCCGTTGACGGCGCAGATATTGTCGTGCTGGCCACGCCCATAATGGCCATGCAGGAGTTGCTGGAGGTCCTGGCCTCCAACCTGCCCGAAGGATGCGTGGTAACGGACGTGGGCAGCTCCAAGAAGGTTGTGCTGGAGTGGGCTGACAGGTATCTCCCGCCGCACGTTGAGTTTGTAGGCGGTCACCCCATGGCGGGGAAGGAGACTCCGGGCCCGGAAAACGCGGACCCCAACCTGTTCAAGGGCAAGGCTTACTGCATCATTCCCAGCGTTAGAGCCAGTGAAAGGGCGGCGGCGGAGATTTCCACGCTGGTAGAGGCAATTGAGGCAGTCCCCTTCTACATCAGCAGTGAAGAACATGACAGTTTCGTGGCCGCCGTAAGCCATCTTCCTTTCCTACTCTCGGTGGCATTGGTCGGCTGCACCTCATCCAGCGCTAACTGGGATGACATTGCCCGGGTGGCTTCCAGCGGCTACCACGACATGACGCGGCTGGCCTCGGGCGACACGATAATGCACCGGGATATTTGCGTGACCAACCCGGAGCCAATCGTGTCGTGGATAGATTCCTTTATTCGCGAACTGTACCAGGTTCGGCAGATGCTCTCGGACACCGAGAATATTGACCCGGCGACAATCCTGCAGATGTTCGAGGAGGCCAGGGTAGCCCGCGTTAAGTGGCTGAATGGCGATTACGGGGCCCGGGCGCGGCAATACAACCCGCATGAAGAGATGCCGACCTTCGCCCAGAGCATGGGGGACATGTTCGTGGGGCGAAAGTTGCTTGACGCCCAAAAGCGAATCTTCCGGGGTACCGGAGCCCGCGATAAGGGTCCCTAGCCGGTCCAGGTTTTCGGCGCTTTCTTTTTTGGATAGCTAACTTGTCCAGCAACGATAATTCGACAAATCCAGGGTCCGACCCATCGCACCCTTTGCTGGTTGTAATCAGCGGGCCTTCAGGGGTCGGCAAGGATGCTGTCATTGCCGAGCTGAAGAAACGCCAGCGACCATGGCACTTCGCGGTCACCGCAACAACCCGGCCGCCCCGGAACGGTGAGACGGATGGGTTGGA
Source organism: Chloroflexota bacterium (assembly GCA_009840135.1). Taxonomy (GTDB): domain Bacteria; phylum Chloroflexota; class Dehalococcoidia; order Lucifugimonadales; family UBA3495; genus Bin22. The sequence continues at coordinate 23,767 of VXOH01000147.1, forward strand.
CTATATTTTCCTTGAAGACCTGGATTTTCAGGAGCTGCGAGAAACTAACAGGCTTCTGGAGTGCGCCGAATATTCGGGCCGCTGGTACGGAGTACCCCGCAGCCAGGTGGAAGAAGCGCTAGATGCGGGCAACGATGTATTCCTGAAGATTGACGTCCAGGGAGCGGAGTCCATACGGCAGATTGCACCGGAGGCGATCTTCATTTTCCTCGCCGCGGGCTCCTTTGAAGAGCTTGCCGGGCGCCTGGCACAACGCCGAACCGAGGGTCCGGCGGAAGTCCAGCGCAGGCTGGAAACCGCGCGGGTAGAGATGGCCCAAATACCGCTGTACGAATACTGCGTTGTTAATCGTAACGGGGGCCTGGAGCAGGCAGTGGCCGACATAGAAGCCATTATCGTCGCAGAGAAACGCCGGGTCAGGCCTCGCATTGTCCACCTGAAACAACCCTGAGGTTCGTGAGGAACTGTCCCTATTCCATCCCTGCCTGAGATTTCGTCCAGCCACATTTAACTCATAAAGGAATACCCGGATTGACAACTGAAGGAAAAAACGGGACCGCAGTACGCCCCAAGCTGCCCCCCTGGCTCAAGGTATCCATGCCCGGCAGCCGGCGTTATCTGGAGCTAAAGCAGATGATGCGGGGCCACCAGTTGCACACGGTGTGCGAAGAGGCCCACTGCCCCAACATCGGTGAATGCTGGGGGCGTGGAACGGCCACTTTCATGATTCTGGGCGACATTTGCACCCGGCGCTGCCATTATTGCGCCGTCACCACCGGACGGCCACAGGGTCTGGACCTGCAGGAGCCCGGGCGGCTGGCCGAAACGGTAAAGAAAATGGGGCTGAGATACTGCGTAATTACGTCGGTGAACCGGGATGACCTGGCCGATGGAGGCGCCTTCATTTTCGCCTCCTGTATCAATCGAATTCGCTCCGAATCACCCGACTGCAAGGTTGAGGTTCTTATCCCCGATTTTGCCGGTTCTCGGGAGGCCCTGGCAAAGGTGATGGACGCCGGCCCGGATGTGCTGAATCACAATATTGAATCCACCAAGCGCGTGTTTCCCCGGGTGAGGCCCAAGGGCGACTACCGGCGCTCCCTGGAATTGCTGGCTAACGCCAAGGAGCTAGACCCTGGCGCCGTTACCAAATCCGGTATCATCGTGGGCATGGGCGAATCGGTGGACGAAGTGCTGGAGACGATGGAGGACCTGCGGGAGGTGGATTGCGACCTGCTTACCATCGGTCAGTACCTTCGACCTTCGGCCAAGCATATTGCCATCAGCCGGTTCTATCATCCCTCGGAGTTTTCGGAACTTGCCCGGAAAGGCGAGGAAATGGGTTTCAAGCACGTGGCTTCGGGTCCACTGGTTCGGAGTTCCTACCACGCTGACGAACAGCACGACGCCGCTGTCATTTCCGTTTAGCCAGGAGCTGCTTTCGCTCCCCTTGGACGCAGCTGGGTCCCCGGCCCGCCTGCCTTGAGCCCAGGGACCCCACAAAAGAGCAATGTCCCACCACATATCCCTCATACTGCACAACGCCAATGTCATGACCATGGACCCGCGGCAGCCGATGGCGGCAGCCGTGGCCGTCGCCGGAGAACGAATTGCGGCCGTAGGGAGTGATGACGAGGTACTTTCCCTGCGCCAAGGGGACACGCAGCTGATTGACTGCCTCGGACTGACATTGGTTCCCGGCCTTCACGATGCCCATTGCCACCTGCTTGCCACTGCTTCCAGCCTGGGCGGCCTGGACTGCTCTCCCAGCAGGACAAGTACCCTGGATCAGCTTTTTCAATCCATCAAGGTGAGGGCGGCAGAACTTAAACCCGGTGGGTGGATTCGGGGCTTCGGCATTGACCCCGCCCAGATGAGGGACGGACGGTTTCCCAGCCGCCGGGAGTTGGACCAGGCTGCGCCCGCAAATCCGGTCAGGTTGGACCATGACAGCGGCCACGCCGTCGTGCTCAACAGCGTGGCCCTGGCGGCGGCAGGTATCGACGCCACAACGCCGGACCCGGTCGAAGGACTGATTGAACGTGACGCCAATACAGGCGAACCCACCGGCGTGCTGTACGATTCGGCCGCATTCCTGCGCAACCGCCTGGGCAGCACCCGGTCTTTCGAAGAATTGGCGGCAGGGGTATCAAAGCTTAGCCGGAAACTACTCAGCTACGGAATTACCTCGGTCCAGGATGCCGGCCACAACAATGGGCTGGGTCAATGGGACACTCTGGGAAGACTTGTCGAAGGCGACATGTTCCTTCCCCGAGTAACGATGATGACGGGGGCGAACAGAATTGGCGAGTTCCTGGAATCTGGCCTGGGATGGGGCTCAGGAGATCTGCGGTTAAGGTTGGGACATGCCAAGATTATGCTCACCCTGACGACGGGCGCCCTGCATCCAGGTCAAGAGGACCTGGCAATACTGGCCGACAGGTGCCTGGATTCGGGATTTCCCTTCGCAGTGCATGCCGTCGAAACAGAGGCCCTGGCTGCCGTATTGGCCCTTACGCAGTTGGCCCGGAACCCTGGCTGCGCCGCCGCCGGTGCGGTCGAAAGTAACGCATCCGGCCTGGCGCAGAACCGGGTGGAACATGCCGCCGAATGCCCTCCAGATTTGATGGTTGCATTGGCCAGATCGAAAGCCACGGTTGTTACGCAACCGGGGTTCATTTACTGGCGCGGAGACCGTTACCTGCAACAGGTCGAGCCAGGGCTGCAGAAGCATCTCTACAACTTCCCAGAGATGCGGCGGCAGGGCACTCCAGTCGCTTTCAGCTCGGACTGTCCCGTCATCGAAGCCTCACCCTGGCCGGGTATATTGTCCGCTGTCACTTCTAGAACTGCCGAGGGCAATTGCCTGGTAAGGGGTACGGAGGAGTCGGGGCCGGACGGACGCTTCTCTTCGGATTACACTCTGCAAGCTGCGGTGGAGGCTTACACAGCCGTAGGGGCCAGGGCCGAAGGAACCCAAGATAACAAGGGAAGGATACGCCGGGGGATGCTGGCGGACATGGCGCTGGTTGACCTGCCCCCGCCGGGCGGGCCCTTTGACTGCCTTCCGGCTACGACCGCCAGGCTGACGATCCTGGGGGGCAAGATTGTATGGGAAGAGGGCCCGGAGAATTGACGTAGAGCGGCAATAGAGCCGGGAATGCCGAACAAGAGCCCGGAGGGAAGAACCGGTCGGGTTCGCCTCACACGGAGGTGGGAGAGTACCAAATGGGCCGGCAAGGACAAGGGTCCGGCACGGTTTGAACCAGCCGCTGTGGGCTTGAACAATGTCCGGTGGGCCGAGGAGCATTCACAGACAAAGTTCTCTTACCGGCTGCGTTCGCGGATATAGTCAGCCAAAGTTTCCAGCGACTCCCTGCTGTCACAGGAAGGAAGGCACTGCAGGGACCGGTTGGCGCGGTCGCAATAGTCACGGACGATGGCAAAACAGTCAGGGACTATCGAGGAATTGCGAATCATATCCAGGGTCCGCGCCAGACTCTCGTCCTGGCGGGGGGCGCTGAAGAGATCGGGAATGGGGTTCTCCAGCGGGTATTTCTGCATAAGGAGGATGCTCGGCAAGGTCAGGACGCCGTGCCTGAGGTCATTGCCCACAGGCTTGCCCAGTTCCGCCTCGTCGCCAAGAATATCCAGCAGATCGTCCACAACCTGGAAGGCCATTCCAATGTTGTAGCCGTAGTCCTTAAGAGCGCAGACCTGTTCCTCATTGGCGGCGCTAAGCACCGCGCCCGTCTCCGAAGCGGTACGGAAAAGGGACGCTGTCTTGCGGTAAATGCGGTCGTAGTACCGGTCCAACTCCTGCTGCGGATTAAAGGTGTTGAAATACTCGATGATTTCCCCGCTGGCCAGTTCCATGATGGTCTCAGCGAACCTGCGGACCACCCTCAGATTGCCCGTGTCGCACACGAGAGTGGCAGAAGTAGCGAAGAGATAATCGCCCAGCAAGACTGCCACTTCTTTGCCCCAAAGGCTGCTTACGGAGGCCCGTCCACGGCGGGTGTCGGCGTCGTCCACCGTATCGTCGTGGATCAGAGTGGCCAGGTGGAGCAATTCCACACCGGTGGCCATACGAATGGGGTTTTCCGATTCCAGGGGAATCATGCTTGAAGCGAGCAGCGTCAGGGCGGGACGGACCCGTTTTCCTCCATGGGAGAGGGCATGGTCCAGCAGGGGTTCCAGTTCGGGAATTGAGGTCTGGGCCAGGTCTTGGAGACGTTCCTCAACGAGGGCTAGCTTATCCAGAATCGGGGAATAGATGGTGACCGCGCGCGCGTCGAGTCCCTGTGCCAAAATTGCCTCTATGCCGTTTCGTTTCCCAATCGCTGGCTTTCCAACTCAGCGACCTGGACGTCCAGTTTGGTATATAGGGGAGTGGGTTGCCTCAAGGTCGCGCCGCCCTGAATGGCGGACACCAGGGCTTCATAGTCCCAGTTTTCCAGTTCAATGGCGCCGTCGAATCCCAGGAATTCATGCACTTTCTGCGAGCTGAAGGGGAGAAATGGGGCCAGCGCCACCTTGAGGCAGTTGATTACCTGCAAGGCAACAAACAAGGTGCTGCCCGCCTCTTCACGGTCCGTCTTGATTGACCGCCACGGGGCTTTCGTGTCCAGGTACCGGTTAGCGTCCTGCGCCAAACCAAAAGCCTGCCCAATCGCGGTCTTGAAGCGGGTGTGCTCCAGGCTGTTGCCAACCTCGTCCAGGGCGCCCCGGGCGCTGGCCAGCAACTGCCGGTCAATTTCATCCGCGTTCCCTGGTTCGGGAATCCTGCCATCAAAGTTGCGGTAGGTGAAGGAAAGAACCCGGTTAACCAGGTTGCCGTAGGTCGCCACCAGTTCCTCATTGTTGCGGCGGACGAACTCCGCCCAGGAAAAGTCGGCATCACCGGCTTCAGGCATGTTGATGGAAAGCAGGTATCGAAGCGGGTCCGGGTCATACCGGTCCAGGAAGTCGGGCACCCACACTGCCCAGTTCTGGCTGGTGGAGAACTTCCGGTTCTCCAGGCTGAGGAACTCGTTGGCCGGCACATCGTAAGGGAGATTAAGGTTATCGTCGTACCCCATGATCATGGCTGGCCAGATAATGCTATGGAAGGGGATGTTGTCCTTCCCAATGAAATAATAGCTGCGGGTTTCCGGGTCCTTCCAGAAACTCTCCCAGTCCGCGGCCTGGCCCCGGTTAGCCGCCCATTCCACAGCCGCCGAAAGGTAGCCGATGACCGCCTCAAACCAGACATAAATCCGTTTGCCTTCGTAACCCTCCAGCGGAATGGGGACTCCCCAGGTAAGGTCGCGGGTGATGGCCCGGTCCTTGAGACCACTTTCGAGGAAACTGCGGGTCTGGTTGGATACGTTGGCCCTCCAGTGGGGCTGTTCCCGTATCCACTCCAGCAGCTGTTCCTGGAAGGCCGAGAGCTTGAGGAAAAAATGCTCTGAATCCCGAAATTCCGGCGCACCGTTGCAAAGGATGCAGTAGGCCCTCACCAATTCCTGGGGGTCCAGAGTGCGGCCACACTGGTCGCACTGGTCGCCGCGGGCCCGTTCATATCCGCAGTTAGGGCAAACCCCTTCAACATAGCGGTCGGGCAGGAAACGCCGGCAGCCTGGGCAATAGGCCAACTGCATTTCGTCCGTATAGATATATCCCTGATCCAGCAGTTTCAGGAAAATGTCGTGAACGACCCGTTCGTGGTTCTCCGTGTTGGTGTGGGTAAAGAGATCAAAGGAAATGCCGAGGCGCTGCCAGGTGTCCAGAAACTCGGCGTGGTATCTCTCCACCACCTCGGCCGGGGTTATTCCTTCCTGGTCGGCACGGATGGTTATGGGAGTACCATGGGTGTCGCTGCCGGACACCATGAGGACGTCGTTGCCTCTCATCCGGTGGTAGCGGGCAAAAATATCTGCGCCCAGATAGCATCCGGCCAAGTGCCCCAAATGCAGCGGACCGTTGGCGTAAGGCCAGGCAACGCCGATGAAAATTCGTTCACTCAACGGAAACCCTGGAAAGGGACGGCAGCGCCGGCCTGTCGCGATGGATACCTGATGCGCTGGCCCAGGAAAATTGCTGCAATAGAATAGCACAAATTGAATGTAGTAGTAAGAAGGGAAGCCGGGTAATACAAGGCAATCGCATCATGGTTATCGTTATTCTGAGCGAAGCCGAACCCGCCGCGGCGGGTAAACTCCATCCCGCAATCCAGCATTCAAGCCCGTAATGGGTTTGAAGGGCAGGATTGAGGGCCCTTCGGCAGGCTCAGGCGTCCGTCCGCCACGGCGGACCCGTGGCGGGGCAACAGTCTCCTACCGGCGATTAGTTGCCAGCTATGGCCTGAATCTAAAATGCGATTGCAGCGGGAATTCCGTAATATTTTGTTGACAAGGTTTGGGGCTGGCTGATAACATCTGCAGTTACTGTGTTTTCCGCTGAGAAAGGGAGTATTAAGAGCGCCCTGTCCCCAGAGAGCCGGCGTTTGGTGAAAGTCCGGTGGCAGCAAGGCTCCCAACTCGCCCTGGAGCGGCCCGCCTGAAGTTACAGTAGGGCGTGGCGGTTGACCTCGTTACAGGTCGTCAAGAGATGTTCCGGCCGGACCGCCTTCTGAAACAGGCGGAGAGTCGGAAAAGAAGGGTGGTACCGCGGGTCTGTTGATTTTCATGCCCGTCCCTTCGGGGACGGGCATTTTTATTTGGCTTTTTTTGAGGGAGAAATGGAACTCACCGGAGCGGAAATTGTATGCGAAAGCCTCCTGAAGGAGGATGTGGACGTAATTTTTGGTCTGCCCGGTGGGGCAGTCCTGCCCTTTTACGGCGCGCTCAGCGGTTATCCCCAGTTGCGCCACATTTTGGTCCGTCATGAGCAGGCGGCGGCCATGGCAGCCGACGGTTACGCCAGGGCAACAGGCAAAGTGGGCGTTTGTACCGCAACCTCCGGCCCAGGCGCCACCAACCTGGTTACCGGGATTGCCGGAGCCATGATGGACTCCATACCCATGGTAGCAATTACGGGGCAGGTACCCAGGCCGGCTATTGGTCGGGACGCCTTCCAGGAAACCGACATTACCGGAATCACCCTGCCCATCACCAAGCACAATATCCTGGTCATGGAAGTGGATGATATTGCGCCGGCCATCAAGGAAGCTTTTTACATCGCGCGCAGCGGCCGTCCCGGTCCGGTGTTGCTGGATATTCCCAAAGATGTTCTGGCCGGCGAGCGGCGCCCCTTTGTCTGGCCCGATGCCATTGATCTCCAGGGATATTATCCCCCGGGTGAGGCAGATGATATCCAGTTGTCCCAGGCGATAGAGCTAATCAACCAGGCGGAAAGGCCGGTAATTCTGGCCGGTCACGGTGTCCTGATTTCCCACGCTTACGCCGAATTGCGAGAACTGGCGGAAAAGGCACAGATACCGGTGATCACAACCTTGCTGGGGATAAGTTCCTTCCCCACCGACCACTTCCTTCACGCCGGAATGCCCGGCATGCATGGAATGGCCTACGCCAGCCTGGCGATAGACAAGGCCGATCTGCTGATCTCCCTGGGCATGCGGTTTGACGACCGCGTGACGGGCCGGTTATCGGACTTTGCCCCCAACGCCAAGGTGGTACATGTTGACGTGGACCCGTCGGAATTCCACAAGAACGTGAAGGCCACGGTCCCGGTGCTGGGAGAGTTGAAGCAGGTGTTGCGGCAGATGCTGCCCGTCGTTGAGCGAAAGACCCACGTGGAGTGGCTTCAGTACATAGACACCCTGCGGGCGGAGCATCCGTCGTTGAATATTCGTCAGACCAACGAACTGCTACCCCAGTTCGTGATGAAGCAGTTGTCGGACATCACCGAGGGTGAGGCCATTATAGTGACGGGGGTGGGCCAGCATCAGATGTGGGCCGCCCAGCATTACGCCTACAAGGAGCCCAATTCTTTGCTGACTTCCGGTGGACTGGGAGCCATGGGCTTCGAGGTTCCGGCTGCCCTGGGAGCGAAGGTTGGAAAGCCCGAAAAGACCGTTTGGTCCATAGCAGGTGACGGCGGATTCCAGATGACCATGTGTGATCTGGCCACCGCAGTGGAGAACAACATAGACGTTAAGTTCGCCATCCTGAATAACGGAACCCTGGGGATGGTCCACCAGTGGCAGGAGTTTTTCTACGACAAGGACTTCTTTGCCACCGTGTATTCGGGCAATCCCGACTTCGTGAAACTGGCTGACGCCTTCGGGATAACCGGCATCCGGGTCACCGACAAGTCCCAGGTTGAGGCAGCCATCCGGCAGGCCATGGAAACTCCCGGCCCCGTGGTTGTGGATTTCATCGTTAAGCAGGACGAGCAGGTCTACCCGATGATTCCCGCCGGGGAGTCGGTAAAGGAAATGATGGAAGAACCTGTCCCCGAGAGGATTTTCTAAATGAACGGAAATGGTCAGCACCACACGATAATTGCCCTGGTCCAGGACAAACCGGGTGTCCTGACCCGGGTTGCCGGCCTGTTTCGGCGGCGCGGGTTCAATATTTCCAGCCTTGCGGTGGGGAACAGCGAACAGAAGGGCTTGTCCCGCATGACCTTCGTGGTTGACGGAGACCAGTACACCGTTGACCAGGCAACCCGACAGCTGGACAAACTGATCGAAGTGGTAAAGGTAGCCAATATTTCGGATGAGGAGATTGTCTCCCGGGAACTGGCACTGATCAAGGTTCAGGTCACCCCCGATACCCGGGGGGAAATCCTGGAACTGGTACAACCATTTCGCGCCGAAATCGTGGACGTAGGCGCCAAGTCAATGGTCATAGAGGTTACCGGCAGCGGCGACAAGATCAGGGCGCTTTATGACTTGCTGGAACCCTTTGGCATCCTTGAGCTGATGCGCACCGGACGGGTGGCCATGGTGAGGGGATTGTCCCAGGGAAAGGTCAGCGACGACCTGGTGCTGGACTACCATGGCGACCACCTGAAAGCAAGCGAAGCATACGAAGTTGGTTCTTATTAGCGCCACTTTGCCTTCATTCGAGGCAAAGGGCAGAAACGTGAACGAGGAAGGAACAATAACACAATGGTAAATGTTTACTACGACCAGGACGCAGACCTGGGGACATTGGAAGGAAAAACCATCGGCATTATCGGCTACGGCAGCCAGGGCCATGCCCACGCGCTGAATCTCAGGGACAACGGGCAGAACGTCATGGTTGGCCTTTATTCGGGCAGCCGCAGCCGTGACGTGGCCGCCGGCGAGGGCCTGGCCGTCGCCGACGTGGCAGATGTTGCGGCGGCCTCCGACGTGGTTATGGTCCTGATTCCGGACCACGTCCAGGGCGAGACCTATCGCAACGAGATAGCTCCCAACCTCAAGGCCGGCGGCGCCCTCATGGTCGCCCACGGCTTCAGCATTCATTACCGGGAGATTGTCCCGCCGGACAACGTGGACGTGATGATGGTGGCGCCCAAGGCGCCCGGCCACCGCATGCGTGAGTTGTTCACCGAGGGAGTCGGTGTTCCGGGACTGCTGGCGGTCCACCAGGACGCCACCGGCAACGCCAAGCAGATTGGCCTGGCCTACGCCAAGGGTGTCGGCTGCACCGGCGCCGGCGTGCTGGAAACCACAATCAAGGACGAGACGGAAAGCGACCTGTTCGGCGAGCAAAGCATCCTCTGCGGCGGAGTGACGGCCCTGGTGAACGCCGCCTTCGAAACCCTGGTGGAGGCCGGTTATCCCCAGGAAATCGCCTATTTCGAGTGCCTGCACGAGTTGAAGATGATCGTTGACCTGATGTACCAGGGCGGTCACAACTACATGCACTTCTCGGTCAGCGATACGGCCGAGTACGGTTCCTTGAGTCGCAGGGAGCGCATAATAGATGAGCACGTCCGCGAGAACATGCGGGCTGTGCTGCGGGAAATCCAGGACGGCACTTTTGCCCGCGAATGGATAACCGAGAACCACGAGGGTCGGCCCCGGTTTGGCCCCATGCGCGAGGCCGCTCAGACCGCCCCCATAGAGAACATTGGCAAGGAACTGAGGGCAATGATGCCCTGGATGGACCCCAAATAGATTGGCTCAGTTCGCTTAACACAGATACCCAGGAAGCAGGGGAAGCCGAAATACTCTTGAGCGCCATGGAATTGCGGAAGGGCTCCCCGGCAGGAGGTACAAATATGATTGCGGAGGTAACTTGCACAGCAGTTCACCATCGCATGCTGGTCTTGGCTGGGCTGGCTGCGGTGGACTGCGTGACCCTGGCCTCCCTTTCCGACCCAATCGGCTGATCTCGATTCATAATTTCTTTGATGAGGAAAGGTAAGGTTATGGCTAACAACGTTGTAAGGTTCCTGGACACTACCCTCCGGGATGGAGAACAGTCCGCCGGTATCGGAATGACGGTGGACGAGAAGATCGAAATAGCCCGGCAGCTGGGCCGGCTGAATGTTGATATCATTGAAGCCGGGTTCGCCGCAAGTTCCCCCGGCGACTTCCAGGCCGTCAGCACCATCGCCAGGGAAGTCAAGGGGCCGGTTATCTGCTCCCTCGCGCGGGCCCATCCCAATGATGTTGACCAGGCGTGGGAAGCCATCAAGGGCGCAGAGTCGCCCCGCATTCACGTTTTCCTGTCGTCTTCCGACATTCACGTGATGCACCAGCTCCGCAAGAACCGGGAAGAGGTTATCGAAATGGCCGTCACCATGGTGGAACGGGCCAAGGGTTACTGCGATGACGTGGAGTTCTCTCCCATGGACGCCACCCGCACCAACCCGGAGTACCTTTTCCAGATGCTGGAATCCGTGATTCGCGCCGGGGCCACCACCATCAATATCGCCGATACGGTGGGTTACGCCATTCCATCCGACTTTGCCCGGCTGCTGCACGATGTCCAGCAGAAAGTTGAAGGTATGGACAAGGTGACTCTCAGCGTCCACTGCCACAACGACCTGGGACTGGCGGTGTCCAACAGCCTGGCCGCCGTTGAAGCCGGCGCCCGCCAGGTGGAAGGCTGCATCAACGGCATCGGCGAACGGGCCGGCAATGCCTCCCTGGAAGAAATCATCATGGGGCTGGACACCCGCAAGGACCTTTTCGGGGTGGACATAAACGTGGACACCACCCAGCTCTATCCCACCAGCCGCCTGGTGAGCCGGATCACCGGCATGTCGGTCCAGGCCAACAAGGCAGTGGTGGGCGAGAACGCCTTCCGCCACGCCTCGGGCATCCACCAGGACGGGGTACTGAAGGACCGGTCCACTTACGAAGTAATGCAGCCCGAGCGCGTCGGCGTTCCCGGCAACAGCCTGGTCCTAGGCAAGCTCAGCGGAAGGGCCGGCTTACAGGCCCGCCTGGACGCCCTGGGCTACAGCCTGAGCCGCGAGGAAATTTCCACCGTCTTCGAATCCTTCAAGGAACTGGCGGACAAGAAGCGTGAGGTTACCGACCGGGACCTGGAAATCCTGATGGACGAGGAGAAGCGCAGCACCAGCGAGGCCATCAGCTACAACCTGGAGCACATCCAGTTTTCCAGTGGTGACCACGACATTCCCACCGCCACCGTGCGCCTCTCCGACGCCGATGGAAACCTGGTATCGGACGCCTCAACCGGCAACGGGCCGGTGGACGCGGCGTGCAAGGCAATTGACCGGGTGATTGGCTGCAATGCCAAGCTGGTTGACTTCAACGTGCAGTCGATCAGCGAGGGGCTGGACGCCATTGGTACGGTAACCATTCGGATTGAGAACGGCGGCCGCACCTTCTTCGGGCGGGGCGCCTCCACGGACATCATCGTCGCCAGCGCCAAGGCGTATCTCAGCGCGGTTAACCGCATGCTGGCCGCCGACGAGGAAGCAAGCCTGCCGGCAGTGGGGACTACGCCGGACTAAGCTTCCGGATGTGAAGGGTAAGGAAAGCGGGGCGGGTGAAATTCACCCGCCCCAGATTTTTAGGGCCGCGATACGGGTGCAAACAAGGCCTCGTACTCACTGCCCAATGGTTCAATGAATTTCATGCGCAACTACAATGCTCTTACTCCATTTGCCAAACCTCTCTCAATGCATTTCTTATTTCAGGCCAATGCTTTTGAGTGTTTTTGAGTTCAGATACAGTCTTTAAGTGACCGCGGAAAGCTGAGTTTGGAAACTGACGTTGGCAGGCCAACCAATTTAACTTGATGAAGTTCGGATGAATATTGTCATCTAGGCCACCAGTAACCTTCTTGCCGAGCTCAAGGTCAAACTCTGGTTTACCTGCCACTGTCCCAACGCCAACTATTCTCTTTAGGCCACCTCTAGCGATGACACGATCACCTACTTCGATGTCGTGCCAAAACCGCTGTAAACTCTGATACCCTTCTTGGTCGAATTCATCCAAGAATCGCTTGCGGATAACGGCTTTCGACACTCCAGACAAGTTTCCCAATTCGTGCCATCCAATAGTGATAAGACCATTTGTGAAACTCCAGTCCCACACAGCATCAAGAATGTGCCTAGGGTCGTAACTGTAAGGGGCAATAACCCAATACCTAACCATTCTGCAATCTCCTAAACCAGCTTCATCTGAAACCCGCCGTCGTCCCTCCGTCCCTTCTTGCCGTCGAGGTGAACGGCGGGGTAGCCAAGTTTTCTCAGATGGGCAGCAAGGTCGGGAAAGCCGTTGACGGTATAGACCTGGCTGGGCCCCACCCTTTTGACGTAGTCCACCAGGTCATTGAAGTCGGCGTGGTCGCTGTAAGCCAGGCTTGCGTCGCCGCGACGACCCCAACGGCGGCCGCCCTTGCCCGAAGCCCAGCCGGTCAGTTCCATGTACCGCTTCCCCAGGGCCAGGTTTAATTCCTTAGCCTTCCGAAAGCCCGGCGGGCAAACCAGGACCTGTCCCTCGGCCCAGTGCCCGTTCAGGCAGTGAAAGTCACCGGGAAATGCCACTCCGGCTTCCTGGTATGCCTCGGCCACCTCGAAAATACTCTCCTCCACCACCAGTTCAAAGCCCGCGCTCATCAGGTGGTGCATGATTTCCTGGGCCTTGCCCAGCCGCCATCCTTGCACAACGGGACGTTCCCCCTTGGAGAGCCACATCTCCAACGTACGGCAGGCCGTATCCAGGACCTGATCCTCGGGAGGAAAGACGTACTCGGGCCTGCCATAGGTGGACTCGATGACAAGGGTATCGCAGTCCACCGGAAGCAATGGCTCGTTGATGGGGCTGGGTCGGGACTTGAAGTCACCGGTATAAAGAAGACGCTCTCCGGACCACTTGTTGGTGATGAGGGCTTGGGCCGACCCCAGACAGTGGCCGGCGGGGAACAGGGTCAGGGTGTAATCCCCGCGGTCCAGGGGCTCCCCGTACTCCAAGGTAATGGGTTCCGAGCGCTTCAGGTAATCGCCCAGAAGCAGCCTTGTATTCGGCGTGAGCACGGGGCTGAGGTGTCTGGCCGTATGGTCGGAATGGGCATGGGATATCAGGCCAAATTCCCTTTTGCGCAACGAGTCCAGCCACAGGTCAAGTTCGAGCAGATAGACGCCCCGATCAAAGATTACTTCCATGCGGTCTAATTTAACACAGGGCAGTGGAGATAGGCACCGAAAAGCGGCATCGGAGGTCGTTCGTATGAAACGATCCAGATGTAAAGCCTGGGCCCTTCCAAAGTCAACTGTCACCCGCTCATGGTGAGCTTGTCGAACCATCTCCGGTTTGGAGGCATCCTTCGACAGGCTCAGGATGAGCGGGTAAATCCGCTTCTCCCAATTTTGAAAAGGCCCAAGCGCAAAGCCGTTCAGGTTTGACACCCCATAGCCCAATGCCTAGACTAGTGCCACCCATCAATTGACGCTAATTCCGACCACCCTTTCGGCTTACACAGGCAGAGGAGGTTTTCCATGACGACCACTGCAGAGAACCGCTACAACGTAGTGGGCACCCGGCCGGCCCGCCACGACGGCTTTGACAAGGTGACCGGCGCAGCGCGCTTCGGCGCCGACTTGAACCTGCCCAACATGCTGCACGGCAAGATTCTGCGCAGTCCTCACGCCCATGCCCGTATTCGGGGTATTGACACCAGCAAGGCTGAAGCCCTCCCCGGTGTAATCGCAGTTGCAACCGCCAAGGACTTTCCCATCGTGGTGGAACGTCCCAACATTGACTTTGAAAACGCTCAGGCGAATCCCCGGATTATCGCGGAAAACATCCTGGCGGACAGGAAGGTCTTATATCGTGGACACGCGGTGGCCGCCGTGGCCGCCACCAACCCCCACGTGGCGGAACAGGCCCTGGACCTAATTGAGGTGGACTATGAAGTCCTGCCGGTGGTGCTGGACCTGCACGACGCGCTGAAAGAGGACGCACCCCTTCTGCATGACGACATGACCACCCGTTTCCGCGTGGAACGATTCGGACCCGGAGATGATACCGGCGAGCGCAGCAACATCGCCGGCCATTTGCAGCACAAGCTGGGGGACGTTGAAAAGGGGTTTGCCGAAGCTGACGTGGTTATAGAGCGGGAGTACGAGACCCAGACGGTACACCAGGGCTACATCGAGCCTCACGTCGCCACCTCCCAGTGGTCCACTGACGGTCGGTTGACCGTCTGGACCAGCACCCAGGGAGCCTTCGCCGTGCGGGCGGCCACGGCCGCCATCCTGAGCATTCCCGGGTCCCTGGTCAAAGTTGTTGCCTTGGAAATAGGCGGAGGGTTCGGCGCCGAGGGCGGGCC
>VXOH01000010.1:0-1504 GCA_009840135.1 Chloroflexota bacterium
ACTGGGATTCCTCGTCGTCGCCTACGATGACGCCGTCGAACCCGGAGGCGGTGGTACCGCGACAGAGGACCTTGACGGCCCGGACCTTCAACATGCGAAGGAAGTCTTCCTCAAAATAGTCGCAGTAGAGCCCCGAGGAGAGGGGTGAGAAAGTCTCGCAAGTTCAAGAGACCGGCGCCACTGGCGAAGGCTAGACCTCCGTCAGGTTTACCGGGGCCTCTTCAAGGTCGAAATTGCACTCCCACAGGTCGTCCAGCAGGGACTGCTCGGCGTCGGTGATGTCTGGCACGTCCACCGAGTCGGTGTAGTCGCGCAGTTCATCCAGGTTGGTGAAATTGGGCAGCACCGAGACGATGGTGGGCTGGTACAGGGCGAACTTGATGGCGGCCTGGGCGAGGTTGCGGCCCGTTTCCTCTTCGGCCAGGAATTTTACCTGTTCGACCTTGCGCAGAGCCTCTCTCAGCCATTCCATGCGCCGATGGGAGCGGTGGTCGCTTTCGTCAAATTCGGGGACCTCGGTATAGCGTCCGGTAAGGGCCTCGGAGGCGTGGGGGACCCGGGACAACAGACCCACCTCGCAGTCCCTGGCGATGGGGAAAAAGTCCTTGGCGGGGTCCTGCTCCAGGATGCTGTAGATAATCTGCAGACTGTGGACATCCCGTTCCTTCATGGAGGCCTCACCCTCCTCAAACCAACCGATGTCGGGACCCAGGGCGACGCCGTAGTAGCGAATCTTGCCCTCGGCCTTCAACTGCTCCAGGACCTCAAAGAGATCGTCTTTTTCCAGGGCATCAATGCGGGGGTTATGAATCTGGTAGAGGTCAATATAGTCGGAGTTGAGCCGTCGCAGGCTCTGCTCGCAGGCAAAGCGGACAAAGTCCTGGTCAAATTTCTGGGGCCTCTCCTGGTGGCCGATGCGGGGCGTCAGCTTGTCGTAGAAGTCATAGCCGAACTTGGTGGCAATAACAATGTCGTGGCGGTGGTGGCCGAGAACCTTGGCCAGAATCTCCTCCCCGTAGCCCTCCCCGTAGGTATCGGCGGTATCGAAGAAGTTGATGCCCAGGTCAACGGCGTTCTCCAGCAGGGCGGCGCGCTGTTCCTCGGGAATTTTGCCCCACCAGGTGGTGGCAACGGTCCAGACGCCAAAACCGACTTCGGAAAGCTCAAGATCAGTGCGGGGAAGGGTGCGGTATTTCATGGGTGTTGTTCCTTCTGCGGGGTCAAATTTCTGAAATTACTTCGTAAATGCTATGAGGTCCAAGGCGCTTCTTCAGCCCCACCTAAAGACTCTCAAGAAAAGCTCCATTCGACACCTCATTATAGGGGGTGCTATTCCGGCTTGCCAACTTCACTGAAGGGAAATGAGATTTTTGTTTCACGTGGTCGCGCTGCCCGTAGGGCGATTAGGGGACCGGGGGGGGGGGGGCGACGGCCCCCCCGCCCACGCCCGCGAGTAAACGAGGGCAACCTAGAAGAAAAAGAAAATAAAAAAAATCTTTAAAAA
>VXOH01000010.1:1514-38058 GCA_009840135.1 Chloroflexota bacterium
ACCCGTTCTACTGGCGGCCGCTGGTCTTTTTGTTTACTCGGGTGTCGGTGTCTGGGTTTTTCGCGGGTTGGTGTGCGGGGGCGCCCACCCCCCCCCCCCCGCTCCCCTTGAATGCCGTCTCAGCAGCATGCCAACTGATATTGCAAACAAGTGTAGCCTAGCCCCTGAACCCTAGCCCCTGGCCCTCGCGCTGAGGCTATAACCCAACCCAATAACCGGTATTACCGAGAACAGCAGGGGCAGCCACCAGTCGCCCTTGGTTACTCCGCCGAGTATCAGCAAGGCCAGGGTCAGGTCGGCGGCGATGTTGACGATGAGCAGGAACTGGACAACCCGGATGCCCCCGGTTTTCAGGCGCGGTACGAAGGCCATGACCAGCAGGCCGATGGCCGCCAGGGGGTGGACGCCCATTAATACTGCCCGTTCCCAGATCTCGCCACCGTCAGCAAAGTCGCCTACCGCTCCGGTCAACCCGGCGAAGAGGAACTGGATTACCGCCAGAATAATTATTAGTACTCTCACGTTCTTCACCGTCCCTTTGAGGTTACTTCGGCAGGATTAATTGGAAGCGGGGACCGACAAATGGCGTCAGCCCCCGCTTTACTTCAATACCCGATTTTCCTGTCCTCCTAACCCGCAGCCACCGCCAGCCCCAGGCTGCCCTTGATGGCGTCCACCTGCCGCCGGAACTCGGCGTCGTCCAGCACCGGCTCCAGTTGGCCCAGGTCTATGCGGGGGATGATATCCACCCAGGAGGTGCAGCCGCCGTATTCCTTGATGTAGGGTGCGGTGACCGGCTTTTCCATCCGGTACACCCGCAGCAGCAGGATGGAAAGAGGCAGCATGGGCTTCCAGCGCAACCTGGACTGGGCATATTCGTCGGTCCAGATGTGGTAGGGAGCCAGGTCATCCACCTTATCCTGGGCTTCGACCTCGATGATTTCCTCGGCCCGAGCCCAGTGGGAGAAAGTGATTGAGTCCGACTTGGGGGTGTCGGACAGGAGCCGTATCAAGGCCGGCTGGTGGCCGGATTTCAGCAGGTCTTCCCGCTGGTGTTCGTAGGTGGGATACAGGAGGAACTCCGGGTGGACAACCCGGAAATCCTTGCCTGATTCGTGAATTCCGCCCTTGCGAAGGAGCAGGATTTGCTCCCCTTCGGCCAGGGCCTGGACGGTTATGGCCCACTCTTTTAAAGCGATCTGGCAACGGTCCGGCAGCATGACTTTTCTCCTCTATTTTCATCCACGAATGAACACCAAGGTTTACTAATGCTTTATTGGTTGCTCTTCAAGGGGTTCGTTTCTGGGAGCGGTATTAGCTTCCAGCGGAACAATTATAAACAAGATTCGTGCTTATTCGTGCTTATTTGTGGATGAAATTGAAATGGGTTATTCAATCCAGAAGAAGGGATTCCACGCAATCTCCCACAGATAGCCGTCAGGGTCCGAGAAGTAACCGGAATAGCCGCCCCAAAAGGTGTCCTGGGCCGGTTTGACCAGGGTGGCGCCGGCGTTCACCGCCACGTCCAGCAGTTCGTCCACTTCCTCTTTCGACCGCAGGTTGTGGGCCAGGGTTACACCGGAAAACCCGTGCCCTTCGGTGGAGATGCCAATGTCGGCAGCCAGCGCATCGCGGGGATACAGGGCCAGCCAGGTGCCCTTGTTTTGAAAGAAGGCTATGGACTCCGTGTTTTCATCGTACAGGGTCAACCCCAGGCCGTCGCGGTAAAACTGTACGGAGCGGGGCAGGTCGGATACTCCCAGGGTTATTATGCTGATTCGTGGTTCCATGGATACGCTCACCAAGTCTGAGAAGAAATGACGCCGATGGGGTCAAGTGATGAAGCCTGGCGGACGCTGTCACCCGGGCAGACATAGCCTGGCTGCCTGGCAAGCGCACTCCCGGGTGGTAGGCAGTGTCTCACTGAATGCTCAAGTCAACGGGGCGGGACGCTCCGACTGGAGGTATTCCAGGAAGGCCTGCTTGCTGGGAGACAACTGGCGTTCTTTGGGGTAAACCAGGGTCAGCGGACGGCGGCAATTCCAGTCGGATACGGGCAGGATTACCAGCATCCCGGCTCGGGTTTCGGCGGTGACCCCCATTCGGGAAATGACCGCGACCCCGCCGCCGGCCATGGCGGCCTGTTTCAGGGCCTGGTTGCTGCCCAGGCTCAGCGCCGCCTCGGGGGTTATGCCCAGTTCGTTGAAACACTCCTCCGCGGTGTTCCGGGTGGCGGAGCCCGGTTCCCGCAGAATGAGCCCGGCATCAACCACTTCCCGCGCTGAAACGGAATCGCGCTGGGCCAGCGGGTGGGAAGGAGAGGCCACCAGGACGATTTCGTCCTCCATGTACTCTATGGTCCCCAGCTCGGCCTGCCCCAGGGTTGGGTGGCTGCCTACCATTCCCAGGTCCAGCTCCTGGTTCAAGATTCGCTGGGTGATGGTGCGGGTATTGGCTATGGATAGCTCGACGCTTATGCCCGGGTACAACTGCCGGAACCGTCCCACGGCCAGGGGCAGCAGGTACTCCCCGGGGGTGGTGCTGGCGCCCAGGGCCAGCCGGCCCGTCTGCAGGTTGTGAATTTCCTCCAGAGTTTCCAGGAGCTTGCCGGAAAGGGAGAAAATCTGCTGGGCATAGGCAAAGACCGTCTCTCCCACTTCGGTTATGCGCAAGCCGCGCGTACGCCGGTGGAACAAGGCTGCCCCCAGGAATTTCTCAAGCTCCTGCACCTGGATGGACACAGCCGGCTGGGTGATGCTGAGAGACTCGGCGGCTCGCGAGAAGCTGCGATGGGAAGCCACGGCGAAGAATATATAAAGCTGATGGAAGTTGAGGGTTCCACTCCCGGTACCACCGCCACTGGAGAACTTGAGCTGAGGGAATGTTCCCATTACTGGCCCGTTAACCATGATTCCTCCCGCTCCCAGCGCCGACTGTGCAATTGCCTCGCATGAACCGGGCAACCGGATGAGATACGCTGCTCGGAGCCTCTTCCGCCTGAGAATGGCCGAACCGGGGTAGCGTGCGGGGCTCGCAGTTGACTGATTCCGTTTGCCAGGTCCCGGGTTCCTCTAGGCGAGGGGTAAGATTCCTGGGGCTCCGAAGCTGGGGCGCGAAAATCTTCGTAAGCCCGGCGAAGTTTCCGGAATGGGCTTCAGTCTGGTGGATGAACTGATAGGGGCCCGGTAATGCGAGGCCTGGATAACCCGCCGAGCCCAAACCGGGGTGGCCTGGCGCCCAGTATCGCGACTCTGCCAGGGCTTCCCTGGAGTGTCTGGGCCGGAAAGGCTCGCCGAGCATCAATGTGACCGGCTCAACCTTACCCTTATCGGTGAAACGCATTGGGGCACATTGAAAGTCGAAACGACGGCCATTGAAGGGATACATTTCGTCCTTTATCCACCCTTGACGGACCCGGACGACGCGGTCCGCTGCCATGCTGTCGTTCCTGTCCGCCCCGCTGCATCCCTGCGTCAGTCTTTAGAAACCCGTTCCCCGTCCGAGTTAAGGCCCAGCAGCCCCGCCAGATTTCGCGTGGTCGTTTCGGCGACCTCTTCCAGTGTTATCCCCTTCAGGTCGGCCAGGAACTGGGCGACCTCCCTAACATGGCGGGGCTCCGTCCAATTGTGGCGATATTTCTTGAACGGCTGGGGATAGGCGTCGGTTTCCAGCACCATGTTTTCCAGGGGTATGGAGCGAGCTACGTCCTGCAGATGAGGCAATCGAGTCAGGGGTCGTGCCATGGAGATGAAGAATCCACCCTCTATGGCTTCCCGGGCGGTGGGTTCATCGCCCTGGAAATAGTGCATCACTCCGCCGACAGATCCGGCATCTTCCTCCCTCAGCGTCTTGAACACGTCTGAGTGGGATTCCCGGGAGTGAAAGATTACGGGCAGATTCAAACTCTTCGCCAGACGGATCTGAGCACGGAATACCTGGTCCTGCACCTGGTGGTCCGGAGAGGTTGGCATGTAGTCCAGGCCAATTTCGCTGATGCAGACAACCTTATCGTTATTTCTGGCCAGCGACTCCAACTCGGCGTAGGTACTATCGTCCACCGTTTGATGGGCTTCCATGGGGTGTATGCCAACACCGGCATAGAAAGCGTCATGCTCCTCGGACATGCGAATGCAGGCCCGAGTGGATTCCAGGGTTGTTCCGGCGCACACTATGAAGCCAATTCCAGCCTCGGCGGCCCTGGCCAGTATGCCGGGTATTTCTTCCGGACCATATTGGTCGAGGTGAGTGTGGGCATCTCCGAGCAAGAGTTCCCGGTTATTTCCGCTTGTTCCGCTTCCTGCCGTTTCGGTTGACATAGGTATTGACGTCATCCCCTCATGACGGATTTGAACCATATATTACAGCCTATAATCCAAACGTCAAGCCAGTTCGAGGTTTTATCCTACCCGGCATTGGAGTTTGTTGGATGATTTTGAACGGTACGTTGTTATTACACGCCTGTGCCAATAAGTGACTAAGAAACTATTCCAAATCGGTGCTGCCTGTCCCAAAGGGATCTCCGTCTCACCTGTTGGCCCTCACCCTAACCCTCTCCCACGGGGAGAGAGGACAGTTGATGCAGTTTCCATGAAGTTGCTACTTCCTGGTAATTCAGGGATAGCGTAGCTTGGGGCTGCGAAGACGGCAGCCTCTGGGAAGAGGCAGACGAGGGAGGCCTTTCTCTCTCCCCTCTGGTTCGGGTTATCGCGAAAGACCGTTAAGCGGGGCGGAGCGGTTCAGCCGGGGATTATCAAGGGCAGGATTACCTGTTGGATGAAGGTCAATGCCAGGATCGCCACCAGGGGGCTGAAGTCAATCATCCCAAAGTTGGGAAGGACGCGCCGTATGGGAGCCAGGATGGGCTCAGTTACCTGGACAAACACCTGGGTGATACTTACCAGGGTGGGGGGCGGGTCGCTGGCCATAAAGGACAGGACCAGGGTGAGGATTATCCGTCCCAATATGGTCAGGTAAATGAGGGTAAACAGGAGGTTGATGAGCTGCAACGGGTCCGGCATGGGTTAGTGTCACCTCAGCTCTGGCCCAACCTGATGGACTTCAGGAAGGCGGCGTTCACGGCGTCAACTACTGCCCCGGGGACGCCACCCCTTTCCAGGGCCTGGAGTCCCTCGGCGGTGGTGCCGCCAGGGGAAACCACCATGTCCTTCAGTTCTCCGGGATGCTTGCCCGTTTCCATGACCAGGCGAACGCTGCCGTAAACCGTCTGCAGGGCCAAGGTTCGGGCCATATCTCTGGGCAGTCCCACATAGACTCCGGCGTCAATCAGGGCTTCCACGAACATGAAAACGTAGGCGGGCCCGCTGGCGCTGAGGGCGGTGGACATGTCCAGGTACTTCTCGTCGCTGACGTAGATTTCCTCCCCCACGGTTCCCAGCATGGAACGGGCCATATCGCGGTGACCTTCGCTCACCGGGTCCGAGCAGGTCCACAGGGTCATGCCGCAGCCAATCTGGGCCGGCGTGTTGGGCATCACCCGGATTATGGATTCATGCTGCAAACCCTGGGAGAGGCTGGACATTCTGGCGCCGGCAATTATTGATAGGGCCGCCTGGGCCGGGTCCAGCTTTCCGCCCAGTTGGTCGAAAACGGTGTGGAGGTCCTGCGGTTTGATGGCCATTACCACCAGGTCGGCGCCTTCCGCCGTCTTCAGGTTATCCTGGTGGGTCTTCACCCCGTAGCGTTCGGAGAGGTAGTCGCGGCGCTGGGGGATGGGTTCACCAATGGCGACTTCGGCGGGACTGGCCAAATCGGCGGCTAATACCCCGCCCAGAATGGCTTCGGCCATGGTTCCGCCGCCAATGAAAGCTAATCTCATGAAATAACCATCTCCCTGTCTGGCCTGCAACATAACCCTGAACTGAGCTTTCGGTCAAGACCTTTTTGGCAAAAAATCTGGCTTCGCAGGGCGCAGAGCCGAAAGGAACCCTTCGGGTCAGTTAAGGCTGCGCCATTGGCTGTTGGGCATGGCTATTATCTCCCCGCCCACCCTTTCAAAAAAAGACGCGCGATCATAGTTCTCAACATCCTGAGAAAACCGGGTTATGGCATTGCTCAATCCAAATTTGGATAGGTCTCCCTCTTCAAAAAGGTATTTGAGAATTCCTTTCACTTCGTCCTCAGCAAGGGATTTTCGCCTCCTCAGTCCTTCCACAACCCGTTCGGCCTCTTCTTTAGATGACATACCAATGTTGCGAGCTTCTCTCAGGCTGTCAACGAACTCGTTAAACGAGTCGGGATCCACTCCTCTTTCGACCGTTTCCTGGACCATCTCCCAGAACAATTGCTCATCAGGATTTTGGGCGCCGTTTGACGGCAGCTTCCGTACATTTTCCTCGGGTCCCAAGCTGCGGTCCGGGCCCAGATGTCGTCGCTGCAGTCGGTTCTCGGAACTAAACCGGGCCAGGGCAGGACGCGCCCACACGACCATATTGCTGCACGGCGAGGTATGAATCGCCATCCGCACTTCCACCGCGCCCGCCCCCACTTCGGAATTGGAAATAATGAGAGCGGGTTCGAAGGTTACGGGGTCCATTTCAACCTTTACGCCCTGCAAGACAGCCTTGATATAGACCCGGGAATCCGAGAGTCCGCAGGAAGCTATCCTGGCGTCCAACCGCTCAAGACCCGGTAAAACCACCCTCGCAAAGTTGTGGTTGTCCAGTCGACGATACCTGGGGGACAGAATTGCTCGGACCTGATCCCCAATAGTGCGAATCATCCTGCTTCTTTTGTCACGTTGAAGCCAGTAATTGAGGTTGTCCGCAAATAGCTCTGGCGCCTCTCCGCTCATTCTTTCCAGGTAGTTGAAAGGGATCTTGGTATATCCGGCGAGCTGCGTATGAGCATGGGGAGTAATGCCAAAATCACCGTATCCCTCAAGCGACAACCTCGGACAACCGCGGTCATTTACTAGGGCATTTATTGCGCTGGCTCTAACCAGGTAATCGACCTTTTCTTCCTGGTCCCGCTCGATGGAGTCAATTAACTTTTCAACGCTTATGCCTTCTTTCATGGGCCCTCCCTTCTGAAGGGGTCGAACAGCAGCCTCTTCCTAAAAATCCGACAGCCCATTGCCCCGGGCCAGTTCCACCGCCAGCCGGATGGATTCCAACATGCTGACGTGCTGGGCAATGCCCTGGCCGGCAATGTCGAAAGCGGTGCCGTGGTCAACTGAGGTGCGGACGAAGGGCAACCCCAGGTTGGCGGTGACGCTCTCTTCAAAGCCGTAAACCTTCACGGGAATGTGTCCCTGGTCGTGAAACATGGCCAAAACGGCGTCGTAGCGGCCATTGATGGCCTGGTGGAAGACGCTGTCAGCGGGTATTGGTCCCACCGCGTCTATGCCCCGCTCCCGGGCCGCCGCCACGGCTGGAGCTATCTCGTCGGCTTCCTCGTTGCCCAGCAAACCGCCGTCGCTGTTGTGGGGATTAAGGCCGGCGGCGGCGATGCGGGGATTGGGGAAACCCCACTTGACGAAGGAGTCGTGAGTCAACTGGAGGAAGTCCAGTATCCGGTCTTTCTTTACGTAGTCGCAGGCAACCCGCAGGGAGCGGTGGGTGGTCAGGTGGACGACGCGCAGGTTCTTGGCCATGAGCATGGTTGGTACTATTTTCGCGCCGACCAGTTCCTGAAGAAGCTCGGTATGCCCGATGGACTCGTAGCCTGCCATGGCTGCCGCTTCCTTGTTCAGGGGAGCGGTGGCGATACCGTCCACTATACCGGCCAGGGCCAGTTCGCCGGCCTTGGTAACCCATTCCATAGCTGCCTTGCCGCAGGGGACGCTCAGCTGACCGACGTTAATATCCTCCGGGTTCAGGTTGTGGATATCTACCACGTCCACCGTAGCCGGGTCCTCGCCGGCGGTGGTGGGGTCGTTGGTTTCGCGGATGGCGAGGGGAAGGCCGGTGGCCTTAATCGCCTGGTTCATGGCGTAGGTGTTGCCGATTACCATGGGGCGGCACGAAGCGTAAACCCGTGGGTCGGCCAGGGCCTTGACCACCACCTCGGGGCCAATGCCGCAGGGGTCGCCCATGGTGATAGCAATAGCCGGCTTTTCCATTTCAACGTCAACCATAACTAGCTTCGCTCCTGGTACGGATGGGGCAAAGGTGCGCGGAAATTATAGCATGGGGGAGGTGAAAAATATGGAATGAAGACGGCTCACGTTGGCTAACTCGGAACCAAATCGTCCACCACCAGCAATTGCAGACCAGGGAGGTTGGGGAGGGCCCTGTCGTTGGTGAGAAAGTGCTGTGCTCCTGCGACGACGGCAGTTGCCATCTGAAGGGCATCCGGAGTTCTGATTCGGGGGTGCGTGGCCCGGATCAAGGCCGCTTCTTCGGCAATTTGCTGATTAACTGGCCAAACTGTCAGGCCTTCAGAATCCAGGATGATATTGCGGTAGGACTCCACCAAATCCCGGCGCCCAACGCGAAAAGGGACCACCAATACTTCCTCCAAGGTCAAGATTGAGGTTAATGTTTGAAAGTGGCCCGACCCAATGCCATTGAAGAATGGCGCAACAATACCGACAAACGGTTCCTTTTCTTCCATGTAATAGATAAGGGGAGCAGTGTCAAAAGCAACTAACTTGTCACGCAGAGGGTTCAGCTGCATTTTGGTCCGCGCAGCTCGTCAACATATTCCTGGGCGTCTATCCCGTCCCAGATTTCCTTTCCCAAGCCCTTCAGTTCATTTACGCTGTGCTTCCTGCTCCGGTTGGCAACCATAACGCGCATAACTTCCAGCACGGCTGCCTGCTCTTCAGCCGTCAAGTCGTAAATCAGTAACTCCAACAGTTCCTTATCGGTGGATTTCCTTCTTTCCTGCATCTCCGAAGCTCTACGGAAAACAAGCTTATCAGAGTATAGCATCTCAGGTGAGGAGAGATGTGCTTCAGCCAAGAGATTGATACCATTGGAAACTATTGTGGATCATGCCATATCCCGGGCTCTGGTGTTGACAATTCCTATCATGACCGCCAATAGTGTGCCAACCTTGTCAGCCACACATCTAGGAAACCTCGACCATGAACTTCGACCCCCAAACTCATCTGGACGCCATGCACCGGTCAGTAGCCTTCGAGGTGCGGGACGGCCAGCCCGCAAGCGCAGTTGCCCTTTCCCGCACCTTCCCCGCTGCAATTGCGGACGTTTGGGATGCGGTAACCAACGGCGATCGCATTCCCCGCTGGTTCGCGCCGGTCAGCGGCAACCTGGAATTGCATGGCCGCTACCAGGTGGAAGGCAATGCCGGTGGTACCATCGCCGCCTGCGAAGCCCAGTCCCATCTTGGCCTGACCTGGGAATTTGCCGGGGATGTAAGCTGGGTAGAAGTGCAAGTTTCGGAGGATGGAAATGGCGGAACGCGATTAGCCCTGTGCCACACCGCCCTGCTGTCGGAGCATTGGGAAACCTTCGGCCCCGGGGCCGTCGGAGTCGGCTGGGAAATGGCCTTCCTGGGCTTGGCCCTGCACCTGGAGCGTCCTGATGACCCCAAGATTGACGAAGCGGAATTTGCCACCTCGCCCGAGGGCCGGGCCTTCATCCACGGCAGCAGTGAAGGCTGGGCGAAGGCTGCCATAGCAGCGGGCACTGAGGTGGAGGTTGCCAACGCCGCGGCGGGGAGGACGGCGGCGTTTTATACGGGGGAGGGGGAAGGCTGACGGGAAGGGTTGGAAGTAAGCGTGGCTTACGGTTTACGTTTCCAGACCAGCCGACTGCACTATATATCGAGTGTATAATCTGCCGCATGACCCTGATCCTTGACGCGGACGCCCTGATCAAGTTAAACCGAATAGGAGCTTTAGACTTAGTGGCCTCAAACAGCGAGTGTATAATTCCTGGTGCGGTGTATCAGGAAGCGGTCGCAGATGCCCGTGTTGCAGGCTACCTTGATTCAGATGCTATTGACCTGGTGGTGCGGCGGCATATTCGGGTAGAGACTACTTCTGACCTGGAACAGGTGGGCGTGCCAAACCACTTCGGCGCGGGGGAGAAACAAGTTCTGGCCCTTGCAATGCGGGATCCTCAGGAATCTGTGGTGGTCAGCGATGATCAAGTCTTCGTAAACTTAGTGCGCCAACTGGAAGTACGGTTCTAATCGCCGATAGAGTTATTCCCAATGCTGTTACGAGAAGGGTAATCCCGATTAGTCGCGCCAGGCAATTTATCAGGCAGTTTCGTACCCATACTTCCGATCGGAACTACATCGCCGCACTTTCAAGTCTAAGCGACATGGAGCAATAATCATGCTACAACCTGAAGGTGAGCGAGTGTCCGTCGTCGCGCCGAATCCGCTGCTCCATATAGCGGAACTGGTAGCAACCGAACGTGACCAGAATTATGCCAGCATTTTCGTCGAATGGATGAGGGCGGGCGCAGAAAATACGGTTATCGAACTGCTTAACGAGGGAAGAATAAGCAAGGGCTTTGCAGTAGAGGCCTTGGGCACAACATATTTTGGACTTGATGAACTACTGAAAGCCAGGGACATACGCCTGGGTTTAACGGATGAGCAGTTGTGGGAGTCCCGGGAGACGGGTAGACTCCCGGGGATTCTGAAATAGAGGTGCGCCGATTAGAGCAGGTTTTCTACTTGTTCCTCGCAGGCTGAACGTATATTCAGCGTTTGAAGCAACGACGCCCCCAAGAGATTGGGGGCGTCTTGCCGGGTTGAAAAGTCGCGTATTTGAGAACCTGGGGCTGCCTTCCGTCACTCACACTTGTTCCACCCGCAGGAGATGCACATCAGGCAGCCCTCCTGGTAGATGACCGGGGTGTTGCAGTCAGGGCATTTGCGGGCGGTGGGGGCGACGACGCCGTTTCCATTGCCATTGCCATTGCCGTTGTAGTACATGGGCTCCGGGATGAACTGCATCTGCACTGCCTTGGATTCGGCCGGCTCCTTCTCTCCGGCGTTGCCGTCGATAAAGCGCTGCAGGGCCAGGGCCACTGCGTCCGGGGCCGAGCGGACCAGGGTGCCCTCGTCCCAGAAGGGGCAGCAGGTGATTCCCTTAAGTTGCTCCACCACGTCCTCGGCGGCAACGCCCGAGCGCAGGGCCAGGGACGCCAGCCGGGAAATGGCTTCCAGCTGGGCCGAGTCACAGCCGCCGGCCTTGCCCAGGGTGCTGAAAACCTCAAAGGGTTTGCCCTCTTCCTGGAAGTTGATGGTCACGTACATGTTGCCGTGTCCGGTGTGGACCCGCTCGGTTACGCCCTTGATCTGCCGGGGCCTTTCCCTGGGAACCCGCACCGTGGGCTGGGCCACATCCTCACTACTTGACGATGCCTGGGAGCCCGTATCGCCGGTGCTCAGTACCTGGCCTTCCTTGCTGCCGTCACGGTAAACGGTAATGCCCTTGCAGCCTGTCTCGTAGGCCAGGCGGTAGGCTTCGGCCACGTCTTCAACGGAGGCGCTGTTGGGGAAGTTGATGGTCTTGGACACCGAGTTGTCGGTGTATGTCTGGAAGGCAGCCTGCATGCGCACGTGCCATTCCGGGGTGATGTCATGGGAGGTACGGAATACGTCCTTTACCCATTCGGGTACGTCCAGGTCGTGCAGGGTACCGCTCCGGGCCAGCTGCTCCATCAGTTCCTGGGAGTAGAAGCCCTCGTGGTGGGCCACGGCCTCGAAATAGGGATTGCCCTCCACCAGGCGGGTGTTGTCCATGACATTGCGAACGTAAGAGAGGGCGAACAGGGGCTCAATGCCGCTGGAGGCGCCGGAAATGATGCTGATGGTGCCGGTAGGCGCAATGGTGACGGGCGCCGAATTGCGCATCCGCCGGACGTTGCCGGGCTGGTTGTAAACGCTGCCCTCCCAGGAAGGGAAGGTGCCGCGCTTTTCGGACAGCGCCATCGAAGCCTTGTAGGTCTCATCCTGGATTCGGCGCATGACCTGCGCGCCCAGGGCCAGGGCCTCTTCCGAATCGTAGCGAACGCCCAGCTGTACCAGCAGGTCGGAAAAGCCCATGATGCCCATGCCGATGCGCCGGGTCTTCTTGCTCATGTTCTCGATTTCTTCGAGGGGGTAGTCGTTCATGTCAATGACGTTGTCCAGCATGTGGGTGCCCACATGCACTGCCTGGGCCAGCCGGTCCCAGTCCATTACAACGTCATCCTCGGTGTACTTAACCATGCGGGCCACATTGAGGGACCCCAGGTTGCAGGACTCGAAGGGAAGCAGAGGCTGTTCACCGCAGGGATTGGTGCTTTCGATCCGGCCCAACTGCGGGTTGGGATTGTCCCGGTTGATACGGTCCAGGAAAACAATGCCCGGGTCGCCGGTCTGCCAGGCCATGCGGGTCAACTGGTCGAACACCTCGCGGGCGTTGAGCTGGCCGGTGATTTCGCCGGTGCGGGGATTGACCAGGTCATAGGCCTGGTCCTGCTCCACCCGCTGCATGAACTCCTCGGTAACGGCGACGGAAATATTGAAATTGACCAGGTGCGCGCCGTCTTCCTTGGAGTGAATAAATCTAAGGATATCGGGGTGGTCCACGTTGAGGATGCCCATGTTGGCCCCGCGGCGGGTGCCGCCCTGCTTGACCACGTCGGTGGCCGCGTCAAAGGCGTTGATAAAGCTGACCGGACCGGAGGCCACGCCTCCGGTGGAGCCCACCACGTCACCCTCGGGCCGCAGCCGGGAGAAGGAAAACCCGGTGCCGCCACCACTCTTGTGAATCAGGGCCGTTTCTCTGACCCTTTCAAAAATGGAATCCAGGGAATCGTCCACAGGCAGGACGAAGCAGGCGGAAAGCTGCTGCAATTCCCGGCCGGCGTTCATCAAGGTTGGCGAGTTGGGCATGAACTCCAACCGGCGCATGACGTTATAGAATTCCTGCTCGGTAACTTGGCGGTCATCTTCCGATGACGTGTAATTGAGGTCTGCCATGGACAGGTTGCGCGCCACCCGGCGGAACATGCCGTCGGGGTCTTCCAGGACATTGCCCTCCCGGTCCTTGGACAGGTACCGCCGCCGGAGCACGACCTCGGAATTTTCGGTCAACTCCGTGGAGCGGCTGTTAATTTGCTGCGCGATGCCGGCGGCGACTACGGCTTCCCTTATGCGGCGCCTGGCTTCATCTATTGAGATCTCTATACTGCTTTGAACTGTTGCCATCTTTCTCCCTTCCCCCTCAAGCCACTGCTCATATGCTTGCTGTTTCACCTCGGTAGCTAATCCCAGTTTCGGGCAGCTATTTCATTCTCCCGGCCAGCGCCAAATCGAAGGTAGTGCCCCAGTGGAAGTACATCTCGGGGACCATGCGCACCGGGCGTGCTATTCGCGCCGCCAATCGCCCCACCAACCCGGCCAGCAGGGGCCTGGCGACAGACCTGCGTTCCAGCGCGGCAATTATCGGCCGGGACATTGCCGCCACGGGTCCCGCCACCGCTCGCTGGATGATGCCTGATTTCAGCTGGGACCCCCTGCTGGAAAGGCACTGCTGAACCGAATCTGCCAGGTCTTTCAGGGCGCCGTAGGCCAGCCGGTGGCCGGAGACCACCTCGATGGTCAACCATTCCTGATCGGTCCAGCACCTTTCCACCGGGAAGTTACGGGCCAATTCCTCTGTAAGCTGGCTCTCCTGCCCCTGCGGCAAGGGCTGGCATTGAACGTGGACCAGGTATTTGGTTTGTTCGTTCATTTGATACTTCACCGTTAATAGTTGAATATTTCAGGTAGAGACTATTGAATTCCGTCAATTTCCAGGTAAATCCGGGGCATTTATCGCCAGGTTATCGCTTCTCTATTTCCCCAGATAAGGTCAAATTTTCCGCTCTGCGTGAAGATGTCCGGCCTCCCAGGCTGCCAGGACAACGCCACGCCATCATCTTCACCAGTATCGAATTCACCGGTATCGAAGATGCGCCCCCGGGCGCTGTAGATTTCCCGTGGCTACTTCGGGCACTCAGGGCCCTTTGGCCCTGGATGGTTAATCGGGGTCATCACCGCCGCCGCCACCGCCACTACCACAGCAATATTGGAGACTGGCCTCACGGGTCATCCCAAGGCTCCTCTCCAAGTTGTAACACATTTGTTCCAAAAAAACACTGGCCAACTGTCAGTGACCCGACCGACTCGTCAACGACTGCCGGAGAAGCTGCGACATGGTGCGCGCAGCGAAACTTAACCTTGCTGACTGATGGAATCTCTTTGACCAAGTTTCTCTTATTTCCTTTAGGGTCCTCAAAGTCGCATCGGGCGATTTAAGACCGGGCATCTGGAACGGTAGGCTCCGTCGCCCGGTCTCGCCGGGTGTTGCGTTCTAGGCGTAGTCCAGGTCGTCCAGGTCCATGGGCATGGCAAACCAGCAAGCTACCAGGCTGGCGCGGACCTCGCGGTCAATATCGTCCTGCAGGTCCGCTATCGGGTTGGCGAATTTCTCGTCCAAAAGATCCAGAGAGTCCGTATCCAAAGAATCCATATTCGACTCAGCAACTTCCTCAGGCAATGGCAACCTGAGCAACAAGTCCTCCAATTCATGGACCCGGGTGTTGTGGCTCAACAGCCGGGTGAGGGCAGAATATTGAGCGTGACTGGGCATGGAAAAACTCCTTAGTATTCCGGCCCCGCCCGTTCGAAGGGGCAGGTGGGTTGATTTACGGTCAACCTATCGTTTCGGGTCCCTGCCGGCTATTTGCCGATTCCGGTAGTCGCTGCCGGGCTATTCGTCCAGTTCCGCTGGCGAGCCGGAGGTTCCTGCAATTTCCGACCCTGTTGCATTTTCCTGGAGCGGCTCCTGGACCGAATCCTAGGCCGATTCCTGGACCGAATCCTGACCTGGCATTTGGACTAGATCCCTTTCTGGTTTCTGCCCTGGTTTCTGCCCTGGTTCTTGGTCCGGTTCGGGCTTCGGTTCGAGATCTGGGGCTGCCACTTCCCGGGCAGTTTGCCTGTTTCCCGTGGCTCCCCTCGTCACCCTGCGACGCTGCCGGCTGGGTCCCGGTTCAATGTGCGGGAGAGTAAGCTGAGTACCGCGTCCCTCTCGCAAGTCCTTAACCGCCTGTTCGAAGCTGTCAATGTCCTGGAAATCCCGGTAAACACTGGCCCAACGGATGTAGGCCACCCGATCCAGGTTCTTCAACTGCTCCATCACCGCTTCGCCAATGTGGCTGGCGGCCACCTCACCCTGCCCCTGTAATTCTCCTTCTATATCCTCCACAAGTTTATCTATAGCGTGGGCCGGTACAGGACGCTTGGCGCATGCCTTCCGGATTCCGCTGGCCAACTTTTCCCGGTCGAACTCTTCCCGGCGACTGTCCCGTTTAATTACCATGGGGACGGAGGTATGGATTCGCTCGTAGGTTGTGAACCTGCGCTGGCAATCCAGGCATTCCCTGCGCCGCCGGATGCCGTTCTGCACGGTTCTTGAGTCGGTTACCTTTGAATCAGCGGAACCACAGTAGGGACACTGCATATCCCTGTCCGTTTTCTTAAACTTTTTTGAGAACTTTTTTAGAAATACTTTATCTTGTATTTCTCCGTCCGTCCGGTACCAATTATAGTAGCCCAAATCTCCGTCTTTTGGTAGGCCGGATTCTATTCTCCCCCGAAAACTTTAGTCAAGGAATTTTGATGCCGGAAAATCGAGTTTTGCGCGATTTTCCTGAAGTTTTCGGTTGGTGGCGCTTTCCGGTATTGGCTGGCTTGCGCCTTGTTTCCCTAGGGAGAGGATAGCCATTGTCAACGGGCAAAGGAAAGAAAGAGGGCAATACACCTTGGGTACCGAAGTTTTCGTCCAGGTGAAACGAAGGCTTCGGCGAGGGGCGCCGGGAGTTCGTGGGTGGGGCGAAGAAAGTGTAGAAACGAGGTGGAATGGGGATACCGGATACCGGGCCGGCGGGGTCCCCGTGGCGTGTCCGCCGGCGGTGACAGAGAGGGCAAATGGAATGGCTGAAGATACTCAGAATGAAGGGGAAAAGAAGGAGGCCGACCCGTGTAACGGGCCGGCCTAAAGCAGGTTCTCGGCGCTCAAATGCTCAGCGATACGAATAATATGTACTACTGCTACAAGCCTCCGAGAATATTCCTCCAATTTAGGAACCGGGTAAAGGTTATCAATTCCCTGTTTGAGTCGGCAAGGGGAAAGCTTGCCGGTTTTCCTCGTTTTTGAATCTTTTCTGTCCCGCGGTTAGCGGGGCTTTCCCCTTTGCCAGAATCTGGGCCACCGGGACCTGCGTTCCTCCTGACGGGCCAACTCATCCAGTTCCCGCGCGTGGCCTACCGAGTGGCCGGGGGCATGGTCATCCCCGGCCTCCGGGTTATCGAAAAAATCCCCGTCGGCTCCCGCCGGACTGGCGCCGAAGAAAGCTGGGGACATCCAGGTCGTCCAGGCTATCCTGCGGGATGTCCTGCAACAACTGCTGCAGCTCCGCT
Source organism: Chloroflexota bacterium (assembly GCA_009840135.1). Classification (GTDB taxonomy): domain Bacteria; phylum Chloroflexota; class Dehalococcoidia; order Lucifugimonadales; family UBA3495; genus Bin22. The sequence continues at coordinate 17,916 of VXOH01000010.1, forward strand.
TCCCGCTGTCGCTGGCTGTCCTGGATTACCGGGAAGGCCGCGGCCACCATGGTCATCTTCACCTCGTCTTCCAGGCGCGGGTCGCGGCTGGTGCCGAAGATGATGTTGGCCTCGGGATCGGCCATCTCTTCCAGCACCGCGGCGGCGTCCTGCACCTCCTGAAGGGACAGGTTGGTACCGCCGGTGATTACGAAGAGAATCCGCTTGGCTCCATCCATGGCGATGTCCAGCAATGGGCTGCGAGTTGCCATCTTGGCGGCATCAACGGCCCGCTTCTCTCCCTTGCCCCGGCCGATGGCCAGCCACGCCGGGCCGGCGTTGGCGAGGATGGTCTTCACGTCGGCAAAGTCAACATTGATCTCGCCGGGAACGGTTACCACCTCGGCGATGGCCTGAACCCCCTGGTGAAGCACCGAGTCGGCCATTTCCAGGGCGTCTTCCCAGGTAAAGGTCTGGTCCTTCTCGTTATTCAACTCCAGGAGCCTGTCGTTGGGAATGACAATCACCGTGTCGGCATGGTCCTTGAGCCGTTCGATGCCTTCATCGGCGTTCTTGCGCCTGGCCGCCGCCTCGAAGGAGAAGGGCCTGCTTACAACGGCCACAGTCAATGCGCCGGATTCCTTGGCTATCTGGCAGACCACCGGGGCTGCGCCGGTGCCGGTACCGCCGCCCATGCCCACGGCGACGAACACCATGTCGGCCCCTTCCACAGCCTTTTCAATTTCGGGGCGGGATTCCTCTGCCGCCTGCCTTCCCAGTTCGGGCTGGGCGCCGGAGCCGAGGCCGCGGGTCAGGTTCTGCCCGAGGGCAATGCGATGGGAAACGTCGCACCGGAAAAGATGCTGCGCATCGGTATTAAGAGCGTAATACTCAACAACAGGCAGCTTATCCTTGTACATCCGGCTTACCGCGTTGCTGCCGCCTCCGCCTACTCCCAGGACCTTGATGAGGGGTACACCCCGGGCTATTTCCGGCATGGAATTGTAGGTTTCGCTGTTGTCTCTGCCGGGTTCCCAGGACGCTGAGTTTCCAAACACCATAATATCTCTCCTCTGCAAACCAATTGGTCAGAATAGATTGAACTTGTCCTGTTTCCTTGCGGTCGCCTTCCTGGGCGCCTGAAACTTTCGTCGCCCCGCGGATAGTGGAGGCAGGCTCGGACCGCTCGGGCCCACCCTCCTAACTTTCCCTAAGGGGCAACCTTGTCCCGGGAGCGCTTGAAAATGCTTAGCAGAGACTTGTAACCCCTGGTGGAACCCTGGGGAGCCCGGTAAGTCCTGCCCTCCCCCTGGTGCTTTATGCCCCACAGCAAGGTCCCCACCGCGGCGGAAAACCCGGGTTTGCGCAGCTGGGTGGGCAGGCCGGACACGCCCGTCGGATAGGCTATCCTGACGGGACCTCCCAAGACCTTTTCGGTGAGTTCCTCCAGTCCGGCGATTTCGGCGCTGCCGCCGGTGAAGACTATCCCGCCGTCGGGCAGGCGGCTAAGACCAGCCTGTGACATTCTCTGAACTATCATTTGAAGAATTTCGTACATTCGGGCGCTCAGTGGTTCGCACAGATGGCTTCGCCTGACCAGCTTTTGCTGCTGACCCTGTCCGCCGGAAAGGATAACTTCCTCCTCATCGTCCACCAGTTCGGGAAGGACGTTGCCGCGCTTGATTTTCGCGTCCTCCGCCACGTAAAAGGGGATTCTTTCGGCTACGGCCAGATCCCGGGTCAACTGACTTCCCCCGACGGGCAACACGGTGGAGTACCAGGGACTGCCGTATCGAAACACCGTAACGTCGGTGGTCCCGCTGCCAATGTCAACGAGAACAACTCCCAGTTCCCGCTCGTCGGCGGTCAGCGTTGCCTCCGCCGATGCCAGGGACTGCAGCACCAGGCTGTTTACCGGCATCTTGTTGGACTCCACGGCGTTGACCGTGTTCTTAAGGACGATGGCATCCCCGACAGTTACATGGGCTTCCAGTTCCACCTGGTTGGCGTGGAGACCAACGGGATTGCGGACGCCGGCCAGGCCATCAACCGAATAGCCGATGGGAATGATGTGCAGCACCTCCTCGCCTTCTCCCGGAGTCGGGAAAGACGACTGCATGAAGCGGTGCATGTCGCCGGAGGTAATGCTTCCCAAATCGGTGGGATGCTCCATCACGTCCTTTATGTTAGTGCTGTAGATGTGGCTGCCGCTGACCACCGCGTAGGCCCCGGGCTTGTAGCCTTTGCCCACGTAACGCTGGGCCTCTTCGATGGATCCTCGAACTGCTTCCTTTACCTCTTCAATATTCTCGATGCAGCCCTTCTGCATCCCCTGGGAGGGTGCAATACCGGTTCCCAGCACCTTCAGTTCACCCTCGCTGCCAACTCGGGCCACGACGGTGACAACTTTGCTGGTGCCGATATCCACTGCCGTGTAGAAAGCTTCTTTTGCCAAGATGTTCCGTCCTTCTTTAACCGGAATGATTGTCCGGAATCACCAACACTACCTATTGAATTATCATCTGGTGACTGACCCTGCGACCGAGGCCGCTAAACCGGAAAAACTAAAACTAATACTGCTTCCCTTGTCTGTCCGTGCTAATCGGCTCAACTTAGCCAGGCTGCCTTTGCCTGATTGTCAGTCTCAGTCCTGGAGGCGCTGGGCCACCCTGAGCCGGGAGCTGCGGCTGCGAGGATTGGCTGCCACTTCCTCTACGCTGGGCCGGATAATTCGCCGGTTTACCAGGTTAATTGTCGGTTTATGGTTGCAAACGCACACCGGCAATCCCGGCGGGCAGATGCATCGAGCTCCTTCGCGAGCCAAAAAATTCTTTACTAGGCGGTCCTCCAAACTGTGGTAGCTGATTATTCCTACCCGCCCTTCCGGGGCCAGCAATTCCACGGCCGCCTTCAGGCCTTCTTCCAGGGTGTTCAACTCGTCGTTTACGGCGATTCTCAGGGCCTGGAAAGTTCTGGTTGCAGGGTGCGTTCTCCGTGGTCCCCTTCGTCCTCCCCTGCCGCCGGCCAGTTCCGCTAGTTGCGCCGTAGTCCGTACCGGCCTTCCCCTGACCAGTGACCGGGCTATGGCCGCCGCCCTCGGTTCTTCGCCGAATTCTCTCAACACGGATGCCAGACGCGCCTCCGGCCAGGTATTGACCAGCTCCGCCGCCGTGGGCACATCCGCGTCGGGGTTGAACCGCATATCCAGGGGTTCGTCGCGTTGAAAGCTGAACCCGAATCCGGGGCCATCCACCTGCCTGGAGGAAATCCCCAGGTCCAGGAGGATTCCTTCAACCCTCACCTCACCTCCCCAAGCCCCCTGGACCAGGGAAACCATGCTGGCATAGCTCCCCAGAACCGGAGTAAATCTACTTCCGAAGGGAGCCAGCCGTTGTTCGGCTCGGACAAGAGAACGAGGGTCCAGGTCGATTCCACACACACACCCAAGAGGGGAAGACGCCCGGAGAAGGGCCAACGCGTGGCCCCCATCTCCCACCGTCGCATCCACATACACACCGCCGGAGCGCACCCCCAACCGATCCACTACCTCTGTCTGCAACACCGGCAGATGAAAAGGGACTCTTGCCTCTTCCGCCTGATCTGCCATCCTTGACCTACCGGGCTCCGGCCCCTGGCCGTTCGGAAAGTCCGCACTGCCGCAAGCCGGGATTTATTGCCGATGTTGCTGAGAGGAGTTCCTCAATCTTCCCGGGGAACGCCTCGTCCTCAGTCCAGGTTGCCGGGGCTAAACGGAAGGAAAGGGAAAACCGGAGCGCCGCTACGAATATCGCTACCGGGGGAAATGGGAAAAGAACGGCTGAAACCCGGCCCCGATTGTTACAAGAACACCCAACCCAACCATGCCCTGGCCGATGATTGATTGACATCTCTCCAACTCTTGGGAGCCCTGAGAGAGTCTTTTGAGACCGATGCGAGGCTCTGCAGCAGCCCCGAACGGCGGTAAAGTAGAGTGATACGGAGCGTGATCCACCCACAAACCCCTCACCACCATCACTGGGGTGAAGTTATCAATCAGCCGAAGATGCTGTCAACGGAAATTGTCCACTTTTTTTGATTAATTTTAGAAAACCCCATTTTTGGTCGTATTTTCAGAAACAGGTCAGCAATTGCTGCGGTCTGGTGGAGGGCCGGGAGAGGCAGTAAGGGGGATACTCTGGATACCGATATCTCGGCTCCCGATGTAGTCAAAGGCGCTGCAATCGGACTGAAAGACGCCTCTGCCGGGCGGACCGGGAAAAGCACTGGAGACCGGAACTGTACCAACCCCGCAGCCGGTTTCCTGACCCTTGGCAACTATTGGGTGTATACTTGGGCCTAATCTGGAGTCGGAAGGCCAAAATGAGCAGTGATCCGGGAAGCATGAAACGGAAGCCGGTCTTCTACGGATGGTACATTGTTGCCACCTGTATATTCGTGGCCTTTGTTACCAACGGCGCCCGCAACAGCTTCGGAATATTCGTCCTGCCCATGAGCGAGGAGTTCGAGTGGAGCAGGGGGACAATTTCCTTCGCCGCCGCGCTGGGCTTCCTGGTGAACGGAGTTACCCAGCCCTTCATGGGTCAGTTGCTGGACCGCTTTGGCGGCCGCAAGGTAATAGTCTCGAGCATAGCCTTGTTCGGGTTGACTACCATGGCCCTCAGCCTCACCTTCCACTATCTGTTTCTGATTTTCGTTTTCGGCGTGGTATCCTCCATAGCCCTGAGCGGGATGTCCTTGAACAACACTGGTACCCTGCTGTCGCGCTGGTTCCGGCGCCGCCGGGCTACCGTGGTCGGTTTGAACGCCTCCGGCCTGTCCGCCGGCGGGTTGGTGCTGGTGCCCCTGGGGATGTACCTGCTTCAGTCCACCAACTGGCGCATCACCTGGATAGCATTTGGCGTTCTGGTCTTGGCGCTTTCGGTCCCGCTGGCCTTCTTCTTCCTCCGGGACGATCCGAGGGATATGAACCTCAATCCCGACGGCGACGATGCAATGCCCGGCGCATCCCCAGGATCCAGCGCCGGGCGGATTGCCGGCATACTGGATACGGACCGGTGGGCCCAATCCCTTCGTTCAATGCCCATGTGGCAGATGACGATCGCCTATTTTGCCTGCGGTTATACGACGGCGGTCCTTTCCGTTCACTTCGTGCCCTTTGCCGACTCCCTGGGCATTGGGCCGCAGACGGCGGCCTTCATATTCGCCTTGATGATGGGGCTGAACGTGGCCGGCAGCATAGGAGCCGGCATTCTCTCAGACAAGTTCAGCCGAAAGAATATGCTTGCCCTGGTTTACTTCGTTCGGGGTATGGCCTACATGCTGATGCTGGCAGCGGTGGAGTTTCTGGGCCTGGGAACGCCGGCCCTGTTGCTCTTCGCCATAGTGGCGGGAGTGTCGTGGATTGCCACCGCCCCGCTTACTACCGCATTAATAGCGGACGTATACGGGGTTCGGGCGCTGGGAACCATCTCCGGCATAGCTTTCCTGGTACATGCCGCCGGCAGTTTTATCAGCATCTGGCTGGCGGGAGAGCTCTACGACCTGACCGGTTCCTATACAGTACCCTTCACCATTGCCGGGCTGATGCTCTTCCCGGCTTCCCTTTTTGCTTTCTCCATCAAGGAAAAGAAATACTCTTCCCGCTACAACCGGATTGAGCCGGCAGCCGTTCCCGCGGGCGGCGACTGAGGTTTAAAGGGGACCGCCGAGCAGAGACCCCAAGCGAGGTGTCGGAATGCTGCCCTTGGGATTGTGGTTGCCGTCCGGCCTGCCCGCCGGTGAAGTTGCCGGGTTGTTGCTGAGCCTGGCCGCCCACCACGACGAGATAGTTGACCCGGATTTCCTGGCCTGGTTGAAGGCCCGCCTGGATCACCTGATTTCCCTCGACCCGTGGGTGCTGGTGGTAATCCTGACCGTGATAGTGCTTTCTATTCCTGCCACCATAGTAGGGTTCTATGTGTACCAGCAATGGCGGCTCCGCTATTCCTGACAGCCGGGCGGCTAAGAATTCCAGCCCAAGCTACCGAGAAAAAGGGGACGGAGCAATAACGCTCCGTCCCCTTTCTGAGTCTCCTCGCAAGGCGGAAAAGGCCTAGCCGGGATTGTGCTTTTCCACCAAAGGACCGACCCTGGCATCCACGTTGCCGATAGGCTGGCCGGCATCCACGCGGGCCACGGCCAGATGGGCATCTCGCTGGATTTCCTCCCAGTCGGGTTCCAGTTCGTACTCGTCCCGCAACTCGTCGAACAAATCGGTTAACGACTTTTGATTAAACATAATGCTTAACTTAGATCCCTCCTCCCTAGTATCGTACTTAAGCGTACCCTAGTCTATCCATTTTTGGAAATGCTGGCAAGGCTTGGCCGGAATGGGTCTGGGGAGACTTGCCGTCTATTGCCGCCCCATTCTAGCATCCGCCAAGCCGGGCGGGTAAGAATCGGTTCCTCTTTCCATACTTTCCGGCCCTTCGAGCCGGCATTTGAACGGTTGGTGACACCTGGCAAAAGTAGGCACTATCGGAAATTCCTGTCATCTGGGTGACCTGCCGTGTGGTCGACACTCGCCGGAGGGCGATCACGAATTGCAGTGCAGGCTTCAGTCGAGAGGCTTGTGTGGGCACAAGGTATTGTGCGCCATTTGGAGGATGAAAACTCTCCCCATTAGATGTATCGTTAATGAGCGTCGGTTTCAATTACAGGGCCGCCGACTGTCCTTTGGGGGCCCTATGGCGCGAACACGGACAACCCTTGCCGCGTAGAATGCTCGCTACTGGCCAAATCCAGCCGTACCTTCCGGCCAGCACCGAATCAGGGCCCCTTTCGCCCTGCAGATCTGGCGGTCAAAGTAGATGGGAGAGAAAAACAGGAAATGAGCAGAAAACTGGGTTTGATGATTTTTGTGGGTATTTTATCGGCAGCGCTGCTGGTTGGCTGCACAGAGAATGAACAGGAGAGTTCATTGCAGCAGGCAGAGACGACGGCTTCTGCTGGGGAAGAGCCCGAGTCCACCCGCCTAGAAAGGGTGCGCGCCCGGGGGACAATGGTCTGCGCCAGCAACGACACGGTGGCCGGCTTTGGCTTCTCCGACGAAGCCGGTAACGTTAAGGGCTTCGATATAGACCTGTGCCGGGCCGTCGCCGCAGCCGTGCTGGGCAATCCCGACGCATTGGAGTTCCACAAGACCACCGCCGCCGAGCGGGGCCCGGCCATGCAGTCCGGTGAAATTGACATGATGGCCCGGGTTACCACCTGGACTTCATCCCGTGACGTCCAGTGGGGCAACTTTGCCCAGACCATGTTCTACGATGGGCAGGGCTTCATGGCGCCCAAGTCCCTGGGAGTCTCATCGGTTCTCGAACTCAAAGGCAGCACCGTTTGTGTTCAGCAGGGAACCACCACTGAACTGAACCTTCAGGACTTTGATAACCAGAACGCCATGGACTTCACGATAGTAACCCTGGCCGACAATATTTCCTCCAGCGCCGCCTACGCCGGTGGGCAATGCGAAGCCCTCACCACCGACCGTTCCGGCCTGGTAGGTGTCCGCCTGGGCCTGGCCGTCCCGGATGACCATGTCATCCTGCCTGGCACCATTTCCGAAGAACCTTTGGGTCCGCTGGTACCTTCCGGTGACGACCAGTGGTACGACATAGTCAAGATAGTAATGGCCATACTGATTTATGGTGAGGCCCTCGGTATTTCCTCCGACAACGTGCCAACTTCCGTGACCGGCAACACGCCGGTGGACCGCATGCTGGGCCTGGAAGGATCCTATGGTCAGGAGGAGCTGGGGCTGGACAAGACCGTGGCCCAGGACGTGATCCGGGCCGTTGGCAATTACGGCGAAATATACGACCGGCACCTCGCTCCGCTGGGCATAGAACGGGAAGGCAGCCGCAACGCCCTCTGGAGCGCCGCCCCATGCACCGACTGCCCCAAGGGCGGCCAGATTTACGCAGCGCCCCTGCGGTAGTCCGCTGCGACCAGCGAATCACGAAAATGCAAACAGCGGGTATAATGGGCCGAGAGTATTGAGTCCGGGTTATCCCGTTCGCACATAAGGTTAAAGGAAGACAGGAGACCGCCATGCAGATTGGAGCGCACGTCTCGTCCGCCGGTGGAATCAGCAAGTCCATTGACCGGGGCCTGGATATTGGCTGCGAGGCCATCCAGATATTCGGCTCCTCGGCCCGAAGCTGGGCCTTCAAGCACCCGGCTGAGAAGGAAGTCGCCGCCTTCAAGGAACGCCGGGCCGAATCGGGCATGGGCGCCGTCTACTTTCACGCCATCTACCTCATTAACCTGGGCAGCCCCAACCCGGAACTTGTGGAAAAGGGCGTCCAGTCCCTTATTAACTATATGACCCTGGCTGCCGACATAGATGCCCAGGGAGTTATTTTTCATCCCGGCAGTCACAAGGGGCAAGGCTACGACCAGGTTTTTGACCAGGCCGTCGAGGCCGTCCGCCGGGTGCTGGACAACACGCCGGAAGGGCCATATTTGTGCCTGGAGAATATGGCTGGGATGGGCCAGCATATAGGGGCCAGGTTCGAGGAACTGGGCAGCATCCTGAAAGCGGTGGACAGTCCCCGCCTGCGCATTTGCCTGGATACGCAGCACAGCTTCGCCGCGGGTTACGACCTGACCACTACCGACGGCGTAGAAGCGATGATCGCCCAGTTCGACGAGGTCATCGGGGCCGACAACCTGGCCGCGGTCCATGCCAACGATTCCAAGCAGATTTGCGGCTCCGGAGTGGACCGTCACGACAATATCGGTGAGGGCTACATAGGCGAACAGGGTTTTGCCTGTATCATGGGCAATCCGGCCTTCCGGGACGTACCCTTCTTCCTGGAAGTGCCGGGCTTTGAGGGCAACGGCCCGGACCAGCAGAACATAGACATTCTCAAGAGGATCAGGCAGGAAGCCGGCTTATAGTCCACTGCTCTCCATGGCAGCCTGTTTCCATGGCATCCAGGTTGACGGCATCTTGGTTGACATCAGCTACAACGAATTCGTGCGCCTGGTGCGGCGGGCCTACCTCCGGTTGCCGAGCCAGGTGCTCGACGCCCTGGAAAACGTGGACGTGACTGTCGAAGAGTGGCCCGGTCCCAACGAAGAGGAACTGCTGGAGGAGGGCGGCACCCTGTTTGGCCTCTACTACGGCGTACCCCTCACGGACCGGGAAGGCGGCTCCCCGGTTCTCCCTGACCGGATAACCCTTTACCGACAGCCCATCCTCGACAACTGTGAAAGTCGTTCCGATGTGCTGCGGGAAATCCGGATAACTCTCTGGCACGAGGTCGGACACTTCCTGGGTATGGACGAAGACGACCTGCACCGGCTGGGTTACGGCTGACTCAATGGCGTTGGGTGTCGGGCATTCCAGGTTCAACGCTTGTTGGGGAGACTTACGGGCCTGCCCCGGTCTTACACGAGAACCCGTCTCCGTGGAAAAGCGACCGGTAGAAGAAGAGAACTTGCGAAATCCCTCGATTAATGATTAAAGCCCTGGGCAAAGCCATTGGCCTGGGCTTTGGTACCGGCCTGTTTCCCATAGCTCCCGGCACGGTCGGCAGCCTGGCCGCGGTGGTGATTTACTACCTCATTGTCCTGGCGGTTGGCGCGGCGGAGCAGTTCATCCTGGCGGGCCTGATTATTTTCAGCCTGCCTGTTGGCGTTTGGGCCACGGGTCTGCTGGCAACTGAAGAGGACCCTGATCCCGGGAAGGCCGTGTGGGACGAGTTTCTGGGGATGTGGATAACCTGCATTTTGCTGCCGCCCACCATTCCATGGCTGGCAGCGGCTTTCATCTGTTTCAGAGTCTTCGATGTTCTGAAACCCTGGCCGGCCCGACGGTTGGAAAATCTGCATGGAGGCTGGGGAATCATGGCTGACGATATCGCCGCCGGAATATATGGGTTCGCCCTGCTTAACGCCGCCAGGTTTGCGTGGCAGGCGTGGGGGTAACCGCCAGTTTCTTGCGGGGTTCTCATTTGCGGACTCAGTAAGCGGCGATGCTTACCAATCAACAGTTGTGGCATAATGACCCGAATTCAAACCAGGCCTGTCTATAAGGACTGAACCATGTTTGAGAAGATTCAGCACATCGGTTACTACTGCGCGGACCTGGAGGCTGCCGTTGCCTGGTACAACCAGGGCTTCGGGGCGTTGAGGGCCGGTGGCGGCGATTTGGCCGTAAGCGTTCAGGTACCGGAGGGCGGCGCCAACGCCTTCCTTCGCTTCGGCCAGGTGGAGGTTGAGCTGATCCAGCCGGCCGATACGTCCGGCCTGCCCAAAGACGGCCTGGTGATGCATCATGTGGCCTACGTGGTGCCCGACATCCGCCAAGCCATCGAGGAGTGCAGGGCCCGGGGCTTCCGGTTCACCGCCGACGCGCCCCGCACCAATCAACTGGGCCAGCAGCTACTGTATTTCCATCCCGAGACCACCAACAACGTCCTGATGCACCTGACCCAGCTTCCCGCGCCGGAGGACGCGGTGATGACGGGCGTGGGCGGCGGCGTACAGGTGGCGAAGATAGTCCACGCCGGCTACCGGGTGCCAAACCTGGAGGATGCCATCGCCTGGTACGTGGAGAAGTTTGATGGGGAGCACATCGGCGGCGGGCCGTCGCGCACGGGCAGCCGCAACGCCTTCGTCAACTTTGGCCAGGTGCAGGTGGAGCTGATCGAGCCCCACGAGCCGGAAAGCCTGGGCGGCCACCACGAGATGGACCACGTGGGCTACGTGATGGACGACATCCACGCGGGAATTGACGCCTGCTGCGGCCGGGGCTTCAAGTTCGTGGCCGATACGCCCAACACCAACTCGGTGGGCCAGCAGGTGCTCTACTTCGACACGGCCACCAGCATGAACAGCAGGATGCACCTGACGCAGCTGCCCGATTAGTTTTCAATCCACGAATGTGCACTAATACTCACTAATGGGGATAAAATGAACCTATACTCGTGCTCATTAGTGTCTATTCGTGGATAAAAGAGAAATGGACAACATCATCCTGGTGGGCTTCATGGCTTCGGGGAAGAGCCTCGTTGGGCGCATTCTGTCGGAGCGCACCGGGATGCCGTTGGTGGATGCCGATTCGGTGATTGTGGAACGGGCGGGGAAGTCCATCGAGCAGATTTTTGCCGACGATGGCGAGGCCGCCTTTCGCGCCCTGGAGCGGCAGGTTATAGCCGAGCTTTGCCGCGATAAGGGGCGGATAATCTCCGCCGGCGGTGGGGCCTTCGTGGACCCTGACAATCGGCGGGCCATGCTGGAGGGCGGTACTGTATTCTGTCTCCAGGCCCGGCCGGAGACCATTTACCACAGGCTGAAGGCCGACAACGACTCCGGGCAGGCGGTGCGGCCCCTGCTGGCAGGGCCGGACCCGTTGGGGCGAATAGGGGAGTTGCTGGCCCAACGGGCAGAAGCTTATGGACGGGCCCACTATAGTATAGATACTGATGCGTTTACGCCGGAAGAGGTGGCTGTAAAAGTTGTAGACCTGCTTCAGGCCGGAGCATCTACCAATTCTTGAAGACTCATTGGTGAACATTCGTGTCCCTTCGTGGATAAACAGTAAGACTGGAGCGATCTCATGACCAACACCTCAACCAATACCAGCAACAACCCCGACCTGGCCGCCACCGTTTACCATTCCGGGGGCAGCTACCCCGTCGTAGCCGGCTGGGGCGTCATAGACCGGCTGGGAGACTGGCTGGAAGAGCTGAACATCGGCAGTCCCGTTTATATCATCACCGACGAGAACCTGATGAACCGCTACGGGCGGCGGGCCCAGCGAGCGTTGCAGCAGAAGGGCATCGCCGCCCATTGCTTTATCATTCCTCCCGGAGAGCCCAGCAAGACCAACAGTCTGGCCCAGGCCATTTACGAGTGGCTGGTGGGCCTGAGAGCCGAGCGGGGCCACGCCATCCTGGCCGTGGGCGGCGGTGTGGTGGGCGACCTGGCCGGCTACGTTGCGGCTACCTTCCTCCGGGGCGTCCCCTTTGTCCAGGTGCCCACCAGCATGGCCGCCATGGTGGACGCGTCCATCGGCGGCAAGGTGGCGGTGAACCTGCCCCAGGGCAAGAACCTGGTGGGGGCCTTCTACCAGCCGAAGGCCGTGCTGGCCGACGTGGAGGCGTTGTCCACCCTGGGCAAGCGGGAATTGTCCGAGGGCTGGGCTGAGGCCATCAAGCACGGCTTCATCATGGACGCCAACCTGGTGGACGTATTCGAGGAGCACGCCGAGGCGCTGATGGAAGTGGAGCCGGAGATCTCCACCGAGGTGATCCGCCGCAGCATGGCCATCAAGGCCGAGGTGGTGAGTCAGGACGAGCGAGAGACCCTGGATATCCGCATTTTGCTGAATTACGGCCACACCATCGGCCACGCCCTGGAGGCGTCCACCGAGTACGGCCGTTTCATGCACGGCGAGGGGGTGTCCATCGGCATGATGGGCGCCGCCAAAATGGCCTGCGAGCTGGGCTTCCACGGCCAGGATGTGGTGGACCGCCAGTACGAACTGCTGCAGCGGTTCAACCTGCCCACCACGGCCCACGGCGTCGATGTTGAAGGCATACGCCGCGCCATGTCCCTGGACAAGAAGGTGGCAGGCGGCGCCAACCGCTGGATAATGCTGGACGGTGTGGGCCAGGCCTCGGTGCGCCGCAACGTGCCGGTGGAGTTGGTGGACAGGACGGTGCGGGAGATTGTGGGGTAGGGGTGGCGGATGCTGGTACCTTTGCCCACTCACATTGGTATAGGTGCAATGAAGGAATAGTTGGAGAATGCCTTACGAGTGGGACGAGGAAAAGCGGGAAGAGACCTTGAGGGCGCGAGGAGTCGACTTCGACTCAATAGAACACTTTGATTGGAGAACCGCCTTAACCCGGCAGAGTGACCGAGGCGGAGAAACACGATGGGTCAGCTCGGGTTTTATTGGCAGTCGCCTCTATGTGGTGGTATCGACCATGCGGGAAGAGGCCACCCGCATTATCAGCTTCAGAAAAGCCAATAGCAGGGAGGTTGACATCTATGACAACGAATCGACGCAAGATAATTAGACCTACCCCTGAAGAAGACGCGGAAATTAACCGTCAAATTGCGGAAGACCCGGACACCTTTGAATTGGACGAGGAGTGGTTCAAAGAAGCCAAAACCTCGGAGGAAATCATCCCCCACATCCTGGAAAGGTACCTTCAAGAAAATGAGGACTTGGAATCGGGAAGAAAGGAACGGTTGCGAATTCTTGTGGACAAGGAAGTGCTGGACTACTTCCGCAACCAGGGCGGCGATTGGCATTCCCGGATTAACGAGGCGTTGAAACAGGTTATGCTGGAGAACGGGGACACCACTAGGTAATGCTGGAAGGTGTAGGCCAGGCCTCCGTTCGCCGCAACGTGCCGGTGGAGTTGGTGGACCGGACGGTGCGGGAGATTGTGGGGTAGCAATTTAGCTGGAAATCTCGCTGTTTCCTTTTGAGGTAACTGCGGGACAGATTATTGGGTACCACCAGAGGTGCATTCATGCGTCAAGTGTTGATCTATCCTGGCGAAGATGGTTATTGGGTGGTGGAATGTCCCAGCCTGCCCGGGTGCATTAGCCAGGGATTAACCAAAAAGGAAGCCATCAATAACATCAAGAAAGCGATTGAAGAATACATTGCTTCCCTGGAGGACGACGGAATGCCAGTGCCTGAGGATAGGTTAGAGGCAGAGGTCCTTGTTGTATGATGAGACTTCCCCGGGTTTCGGGGAGGGAATGTGTGAGGGCCCTGGAGCAGGGTGGATTTATCGTCATACGGCAACGGAGCAGCCACATGATCCTGAGGCGTGATAACCCGTACTCCCGGGTGACAGTTCCGGATCACCGAGAGTTGGACACCGGTACCCTGAGAGCAATAATTCGGCAGGCTGGTTTGACGGTGCAGGAATTCAATAGTCTGTTGTAATTGAGCCTGCTGCGAACTAACTTCTTAACATCTAAATCGATTACAGAGAAAACCTGATATTGAAACCGAGAACTTTCTACGCAAAGCCCCAAGAAGAATAGGAGGCACCAACCATGCGTACACCCGTTACTACCCGGGATATGGTACCTGAGAGCCTGCGGGAGGCTTTTGACTCTGAAACGGCCGCTACCGGCGGCACCGTTACCAGCGGGCCTGGCTCTGCGATGATTAACAGTCCCGAAATGCGGCGCCGGGCCAACAGCCTGGTCAATTACCTGCGGGACGAATCAACCCTGCCCAAGCGCATCCAGGAACTGGCCATGATCGTCACGGCCAAGGCTAACCAGTGCCAGTATATCTGGAACGCCCACGCCGCCGGGGCGCGCCGCGAAGGCATTCCGGACGCTTTTGTGGATGCCCTGCGGGACGGTCAGCCCCTTCCCCAACTGGCCGCCGACGAACAGGCGGTGGTCAACCTGGGCCAGGAGTTCTTCAGCACCCGCAAGGTCAGCGACGCCACCTTCCAGGCAGCCATTGACCAGTTCGGCGCCCAGGGCCTGACCGAGCTCTGCACTCTGTTCGGCTACTATGCGCTGCTGGCCTTCAATGCCAATACTTTCATGATTGATTTGCCTGACCAGCGGACGGAGCCGGTGCTGCCGATTTAGCGCCCTTCGCCATGCTCGGGATAAACGGGTTAAGAGGGCCGTTCATTTGGGTTTCTTGTTCGCGGATGCGCTTAAACCGGCGCCGGAAATATTGACAGGCACAACCCGTTAGGTTATCTTTTTTCTACCTTATAATCGGTACTAAACAACGGCCTTTTCCGGGGTGGTTCAGATAGGCGGTTGACCGGTATCGGTTAGGCTTGGTGATTGGCCGGGCCACCGGATACACCGAACTTACAGACAAAAATTAAAGGAGGATTGTATGGCTGACCAACAAGATGTTGCCTTGATGGCCCACCTGTTGCGGCGAGCCGGCTTTGGAGCCAGCCGTGACGAGATAGAGGCCAAGGCTGCCCAGGGTTACGACAGCGTTGTAGATGAGCTGCTCAACCCCGACACGGTATCTGGGATTGAGGAAGATATGCTCATGCGGTACATGCCCGCTTACCATGAAGCGGCCGCCATCGAGACCAACATTCAGGCGTGGGTCTATCGTATGATCAACACCCCTCGCCAGTTGCAGGAAAAGATGGCCCTCTTCTGGCACATGATTTTCTGCGCCGGTCATTCCAAGATTGACAGCGGCCAGGAAATGGGCCGGATGATCCAGATGTTCCGGGATCACGGCATGGGCAACTTCCGCCACCTGCTGTGGCTGCTGTCCACCAGCCCCGCCATGGTTTATTACCTGGACAACAGCGAGAGCCACAAGACCAACCTGAACGAGAACTACGGTCGGGAGCTGCTGGAGCTGTTCTCCCTGGGTGTTGGCAAGGACGAGGAGTTCAACTACTCCGAGGACGACGTAAAGGCCTGCGCCCGCGCCTTCACCGGCTGGAACATCGCTCCCTCCTACCCGCCCTTCCCCTATGGCCGCAGCCCCTGGGAATTTCGCTACGACCCGGCAGACCATGACGACAGCGAAAAGACATTCCTGGGTGAAAGCGGAAACCTGAACGGCGACGACGTGCTGGACATTATCTGCAAACAGCCCGCCACCGCCCGCTTCCTGGCCCGCCATCTGTACAACTTCTTCGTGGCCGACGATGTACAGATTCCGGCCTGGCGCCTGACTCCCCCGCGGGACATGAACGCCATTGAGGCCATGGAGAAGGCCTACTTCGACTCCGGCTACGAGATCAAGCCCATGCTGGAAGTCCTGTTCAAGTCCGATTTCTTCAAAGCCGAGGATGTTCGCTACGCCAAGGTCAAGAATCCCGCCGAGATGGTGGTCAGCACCATGCGACTGGTGGGCGAGCACCGGGACATTCAGCCCGGCCTGTTCGAGTTCTCCCAGGAGCCCAAGTACATGGGCATGGACCTGATGAATCCCCCCACCGTTGAGGGTTGGCATACCGGCCGCGAGTGGATTGACAGCGGGACGCTGGTGGAGCGCATTAACTTCGCCGCCGACCTGATGGGCAATACCGAGCTTCCCGGCGTTCAGTCCCTGGTGGGCCGCCTGATGGCCCAGGGCGACACCCTTACCCCCGACCAGTTCGTGGAAGGTTGCCTGGACTTGACCGGCCCGCTGACCGTCACCGAAGAGACCAGGGGCCAACTGATGGCCCACGCCTCCAAGGACGGCGACGTCAACACTGCCAACCAGGCCGAGTTCGCCCGCCGCACCGGCGAAATGTTCCAGATGATTGCCGCTACGGCAGAGTTCCAGTTCGAGTAATACAGTAGAAGGAGAAGAGACTATGGTTTCTACGCAGAAAGACCCGGTACTGGCCGTTCTGTCCCTTTCCGGCGGCAACGATGGCCTGAATACCGTAATTCCTTATAGCAATGGTCTTTATCGGGACTATCGCCCCACCCTGGGCATTCCCGAAGGGCAGATTATTCCCATTAACGACGACCTGGGGTTCCACCCCACCATGGGTCCGTTGAAGAAGTTCTGGGACGAGGGGAAGCTGGCCATTTTCCTGGGCGTCGGCTACGACAACCCCAGCTACTCCCACTTCCGCTCCATGGACATCTGGCACACCTGCGAGCCCGACAAGATCGGCACCGAGGGCTGGCTGGGTCGCGTCCTCAAGGAAATTGACCCCAACGCCGAGAACGTGCTTTGCGGCGTCAACTTCGGCCGCGGCCTTCCCCGCGCCCTGGTAATGGAAGGCGTGCCCGTCGCCTCCGTCGGCAACCTGGAGACCTACGGTCTGCTGACCGGCATTGACGGCGAGAGCCAGCGCGACCAGGCCCTGGACGTGTTCGGCCGCATGTATTCCCCGGCCATGGGCAGCGGCGCCGTGATGGACTACATCCACAGCACCGGCACCAACGCTCTCAAGGGCGCCGACATCCTGGCCACCGCTCCCGACAAGTACACCTCCAACGTTGAATATTCCAACACCGTCGTTGGCCAGTACATGAAGAACATCGCCCAGACCCATCTGGCCGAGTTCGGCAGCCGGGTGCTCTATACCACGTCCCCGTACAACAGCTTTGACACCCACGCCAACCAGGCTTCGCTGCATTCCGGCCTGTGGAGTGATGTCTCCAATAACGTCGAGACCTTCATGCAGGACCTGCGGGACCACAACGCCAGCGACAACGTCATGTTGCTGATGTTCACCGAGTTCGGCCGCCGCATCGGCGACAACGGCTCGGGCACCGACCACGGCGCCGGCGGCATCGCCTTTGTTGTGGGCGAGCACGTCAAGGGCGGCATCTACGGCGAGTACCCGTCCCTGGAGCCCAGCCAGCAGGAAGAGGGCGGAAACCTGAAGTACAACATGGACTTCCGCTCCATTTACACGACCATCGTGGAAGACTTCTACAAGATGGACCCGCAGCCCATCGTTGGCGGTTCCTTCGAGAAGGTCAACTTCCTGTAGGCCGTCATTAACGCAGCGATTGTTTCGCGCCCGTAGGGGCGGGTTTCAAATCCGCCCTTACCCTGAGGGCGCGAGACATAACGCTGCTAAACCGAAACAATACAAAGCACATTGACGAGGTAAGAGCATGAGCACCCATTTCTTTGGTCTTACCAGCCGGACTTATGAGTACAGCCACTCGGTAGGCCGTAACGAGTTCGCTGGTACGGGTTTCCGAAACCCCTCAGACATGGCAGTGGATGCCGAGGGCACGGTGTACGTGGTAAACCGCTCCTATGAGAACCGCCCCGACGGCGTGCGGGTCACCGCCTGCACCCTGGACGAGGAGTACATCAGCGAATTCGGCACCTATGGCGAGGAAGATGGCAACTTCATCTGGCCCGCCGGCATCGCCATTGACAGCCAAGAACGCCTTTTCATCACCGACGAATGGCTGAACCGGGTCACCATCATGTCCAAGGACGGCGAGTTCCTGGGCAAGTGGGGCACCGGCGGCTCCGGCGACGGTGAACTGGACCGCCCTGCAGGCATCGCCATCAGCGAAGACGGCAACGTTTTCATTGTGGACAGCCGCAATTCCCGAGTTCAGAAGTTCACCCTTGACGGCCAGTACCTGGGTCAGTTCGGCAGCTTCGGCAGCGGTCCGGGCGAACTGAACATGCCCTGGGGCATTGACCTGGACAAGGAAGGCAACGTCTATGTCGCCGACTGGCGCAACGACCGCATCCAGGTCTTCAGTTCCGACGGCGTGTGGCAGGCCAGCTATGGCCGCTCCGGCGACGGGGTGGGCGAGTTCAACCGGCCCAACGGAGTGGCCGTGGACGAAGACGGCGACATCTACATCGCCGACTGGCTCAACGACCGGGTACAGGTCCTGGCTCCCGACGGACGCTTCGTAACCCAAATGGTCGGTGACCATGTAATGTCCCAGTGGGGCAAGGACAAGCTGCTCTCCAACCCGGACATGATTCGGCAGCGGGCGCTGGCTTTTGCCAACGACCCCACTTACGAACGCAACTTTGCCCATCCCTGCGCCGTCCGCGTGGACAGCCAGGGCAGGGTCTGCGTCCTCGACCACACCCGCGGCCGCATTCAGGTTTACAGCAAGGTAAAGGACCCGGTGCTGGTGTAACCGCCGGTTCTGGAAACTCATTCCTGGAAAACAAGGGGCTCACCAGACGGTGAGCCCCTCATTATCGGCACTTAATTTGTAGCAGTTTGTATGTATTCAGGCCCTTCTCCTTCCCCTTGACAAAGAGGAACCCGGTTCAAAATCATCATCAAGCCAACGAACAAATTGGCTAGCGTGCAACATATAGGTAGCCTTAGATTGCAACGTCATTGGAGTCGCAGTAACTTCCTCCTCGTAACGCTCTAACGCTTTGCGTACTTGGGTTAGTGCATCTTGGCTAACCTTTGGCATCGTATATCTTACCTCTGCTCTCAATGTTCACATCATGGAATTAGGGAGCGCCATCCGGGAGTTATCCTTCATTGTCACCGGGCCCCTCTGGCATACCGTCGTCAATCCAGCGGGCTATTTCCTCGCATTCGGCGCGAGCCAGAAAGGGACCGCGCAGGGGCATTTTACCGAAGGTGCCTACGTTCCGATACAAGGAACGGACCAGGTGGGTTTCCCAGCCCGGAACCCCTGGCTCGATGGCGCGGAAGCCGTTCAAAACTGCCTCGGCCAACTCCTGGGGAGTCTCCCAGTAGTACTCATGGATGCCGGGGTAGGGCTCCCGCCCCCACCGCTCCTTCCAGCGTTCCATGATGTCTTCTAGCAATTGCTTAACTCGCGGCCAATAGACGGGTTCCGGGGTTTCGTTGGCTTGGGTCATGGGTAGCTCTCCTGGATAAACTTGCCAGATAGACAGGACTCTAAACAGGTTCTAACAAGTCCCTTCCCCCTTGACGGGCGAAGGTTAGGATGGGGGTGATAGCTTGCCAACGACCAATCCCCTCACCCTAACCCTCTCCCCCCAGGGGAGAGGGGATTTGTTCAGTGATTCCTTAACTCTAAACTATTAATTCGTAACTCCCACCTAGACCGGGTGGTCCTGCATAGACTCCCGGCGCAGCAGTTCCAGGGCGTGGGGCAGCACCGGCATGACCACCTCCAGGGTTTCGGCCACGCCCTTGACGCTGCCGGGCAGGGTTATAATCAGGGTCTTGCCGCGGGTACCCGCTACGGAACGGCTGATCATGGCCATGGGGGTAAACTTGAGGGTCTCCGCCCTCATGGTTTCCGCCAGCCCCGGCACTTCCCGATCAATGATGGAAAGACAGGCCTCGGGGGTAATATCACTCGGCCCCAGGCCCGTGCCGCCGGTGCTGACAATCAGGTTGACGTCCGCCGCGTCGGCCCACTCGGCCATGCGCTGGGCAATCATTTCCTTGTCGTCGGAAACGATCTCGTAGCGGACAAGCTCATAGTCCGGCGGAGGGAGCATCTCCTTTATTTTGTCGCCGCTGGCGTCGTCCTGCCGTTGTCCGTGGTATCCAGAAGTGCTGACCGTCAAAACAGCTAGTCCAAACATATCGCCTCCAAGGAGGAATAATACCATAGCGGGGGGATGGCAATGAAGGCAGGTGGGAAGAGTGTCAGGGTCTTTCGATTTCCGACAGCATCCTGTCCAGTCCATTCGTGGTGAGCTTGTCGAACCATGAACGGACGGCCCTTCGACAGGCTCAGGGCG
>VXOH01000027.1:0-929 GCA_009840135.1 Chloroflexota bacterium
GGGGAGTTGGGGGACGATAAGCGGGGTTGTCGGCACCCTACCCAAGGCCACCCTTCCCGTCTATAATCTATGGCAGGGCACTTGTACGTTTTACCTGCATTGGGGGCTGTTATGTCCCGACTGTTTATTCCCGTTCTGCTGATGTTGCTGCCGCGGTTTCTGCCCACCATCATCAAGTATTTCATGCTGGTGTGGCGGCTTTCCTTTGACAGGCGGGTGAACATTATCATCCGGGGGCTTGTGCCGCTGGGGCTGGTGTATTTCCTGTGGCCTTTTGACCTGATCAAGGACAACATCCCCCTTATTGGTCGGATGGATGACCTGATTATCCTGGGGATGGCGGTGCTGTTCCTGGTGAAGCTGTCGCCGCAGCACGTGGTGGACGAACACCTGGGGCGGGCGGCGCCTTCGGACCGTCCGGAGGACAAGGACCCTTCGCAGGTGGTGGACGGGAAGGCGCGGTTTATTGATGAGGAACAGGACTCCTGATGGCGCCATTGGTTGCGTCCTTCCTCACCTTCACCTTCACCCTCACCCCAACCCTACCGCCAGAGGCGGACGTTCCGCTCCCTGAGGGAGAGGGGGCTGGCGGGATGGTTCGACAGGCTCACCATGAACGGGGAGAGGCCCACCATGAGCGGGGTGAGGCTCACCATGAGCGGGTTTTCAGGAGCCATTTCAAAATCAGGCCGCGGCGCGACAATTGTATGCGAAAGAAGGCAACTTGTTACCTTTCACCCCCATCCTGACCTTCCCCCATCAAGGGGGAAGGGACTTTGTGCTTCGGTTCACCCCCATCCTGACCTTCCCCCATCAAGGGGGAAGGGACTTTGTGCTTCGGTTCACCCCCATCCTGACCTTCCCCCATCAAGGGGGAAGGGACTTGGCGCTTCGGTTCACCCCCATCCTGACCTTCCCCCATCAAGGGG
>VXOH01000027.1:939-37659 GCA_009840135.1 Chloroflexota bacterium
GGAAGGGACTTGGCGCTTCGGTTCACCCCCATCCTGACCTTCCCCCATCAAGGGGGAAGGGACTTGGCGCTTCGGTTCACCCCCATCCTGACCTTCCCCCATCAAGGGGCCCTTCGACAGGCTCAGGATGAGCGGGTTTCTGGTCGGTTGGTGACATCAAGGTGACTACTACTGCCCGAAATGACGTGGCATCCCTCCAGGCCACCGGCATATCCCTCTACATCCACGTTCCCTTCTGCCAGACCAAGTGTCCCTACTGCGATTTCAACACCTACCAGGGCATCGAGGGTCTGATGGGGCCCTTTGTGGATGCGCTGGAGGCAGAGATTGCGGCCTGGGGCAGGGCGCTGGGCGGGCCGCCGGTGAACACGGTTTTCTTCGGAGGGGGTACGCCTTCATACCTGCCGGACGGGGATTTGGGGCAGATTATGGAGGCGGTGGGCGAGGCCTTCGACCTTCGGGGCGACGCCGAAGTTACCGTTGAGGCCAACCCGGGCGACCTGACGCCGGACAAGGCGGCCAGCCTGCTGAGGCAGGGAATTAACCGTATCAGCGTCGGGGTGCAGTCGCTGGACAACGACCTCCTGAACCTGCTGGGGCGTCGCCACGATGCCGACGGGGCGCTGGCGGCCTACCGCACGGTAAAGGCCGCAGGCTTTGAGAACGTCAACCTGGACCTGATCTACGGACTGCCGCGGCAATCGCTGGAACAGTGGCAGGACACGCTGCTGCGGCTGGCGGACCAGGGGCCGGAACATATTTCGCTGTATGCGCTGACGGTGGAAGAAGGGACTCCGCTGCACCGCTGGGTTGAGCGGGGGGAAGTGCCTCATCCCGACACGGACCTGGCGGCGGATATGTACCACCACGCGCGGGAGCTGCTGGGAGAGCGGGGATACCATCACTACGAAATCTCCAACTGGTACAGGCCGGGGCCTGCTTCCCAACCGGACCTGGCTTCCACAACGGACCTGGCTTCGCGGCACAACCTGGCCTACTGGCGAAACCTGCCGTACCTGGGCGTGGGGCCGGGCGCCCATTCGTCCCTGGGGGGCTACCGGTTCTGGGACATGGACCCTCCCCGGGGTTACGTGGCGGCGGCCAGGGAGTGGGCGTCGGGGGTGGACGGGCCGGTTGCGGAGATTACGGGAGAGTGGCTGGGCAGCGTGGGACCGGTGGGCGGATACGAGGCTATAGACCTGGACCTGGCAGCGGCCGAGACGATGTTCCTGGGGCTGAGGCTGCTGGACGGGCTGGATTTGAGAGAGGCTTCGGACCGGATGGGAATTGACCTGGCAACCCGTTATGAATCGGAGATAAGCGAACTGCTGGAACTGGGGCTGCTGGTAAAGAGGGATACCGTAATACGGCTGCATGAATCGGCGTACCTGATCGCCAACCAGGTTTTCACCCGCTTTCTGGATTGAATCCGGCGGGCAGGGAGCCCTTCCGCCCCAACTTTACCGGAATTCCGGTACACATTCCGTCCGCAAACTTTCCGTGGCGTTCCATTGAAGGTGGCATCCTGGGTTAGGCCAGGGCAGAGCCAGGGCAGACACACAGGGCAGACACATAGGTCTGCCCCTACGATTCGGCCCCGGACATTCGGCCCCGGACCAACTGCCCCGAAGCACCTGTCGCGGAGCGCTGCCGGCACATTCTCGCACATTCCGGAATATTTCCCTTGCAGCTTGCCAATTGTTAACATAACTCTTAGCCTATATATGGACGCCGCTTATCACGTCCGGAAAATCTTTTGGAGAGTTACCCACTTTGCACAATGCCAAGACCCCCAACGGAAGCCCGCCGGTGCGCTATTTTAGAAAGGCAATTTTCATTTTTTCCATTTCCCTCATCAGCCTGTTCGCGCTGGCCGCTTGCGATACCACGGAGCCGGAACCAACTATGGCTCCCGCTGCCGATACCGAAGCCGCACCAGCGCCAGCCGAGGAACCCACTCCCGACATTCAGGCCACGATAGACGCGGCGGTGGCGGCGGCGGTGGCGAGCCAGATGGACCAAGCCGAGGAATCTGCCGCCGAGGAGCCGACGGAGGAACCGACGGAGGAACCGACGGAGGAACCTACCGCTGAACCTACTGGTGAACCCGCGGTAGAGGCTACGGCGGCCCCTAAGCCGACGGCGACAGCCATACCCACACCTACTCCCAGGCCGGCCCCCACTGCCGTACCTACTCCTGAATCCGCGCCTGAGCCCGCGGCGACAACGGCGCCCATTGCTGCGCCACCCACCGCCGCGCCACCCACACCAGTTCCAATGCCTACCCCTACGCCATTGCCGCTGCCCACGGCGACTGCGGCGCCGCCCACGCCGACCCCCACGCCGGAGTTGGTTACCATCGTGCGTATTGACAGCGGGGCCGCCCACAACTGCGTCCTGAAGTCGGACGGTTCAGTCAAGTGCTGGGGCAGCGACATCAACGCCCAGCTGAGCGTGCCCATTGGCGTTACTTTTTCGGACGTGAGCGCCGGAAGCGATTTCTCCTGCGGAATTCAGGCCGATGAGCCCAGGGTGGGGGTAGCCTTCTGCTGGGGCCACGACCGGCTGGGAACGCGGACCGTGGACCGCTCCGTAAGGTTCCAGCAGATCAGCGCCGGTAAGCAGCACATTTGCGGCGTCAAGCTCGACGGGACACCTTTCTGCTGGGGCAACAACAACCGTCACCAGACGGATGCCCCCCTGGACGAGGTATTCACGGCGGTGACCACCGGGGATGAGTTCAGCTGCGGGCTGCGAGTTGATGGCACCGCGACCTGCTGGGGGCGCAACCACTATGGACAGACGGATGCGCCGGAGGATGACACCTTCCTGAAGATAGAGAGCGGCAACCGGCATACCTGCGGCATTCGCGCCGATGGGTCGGTAAACTGCTGGGGAGCAACCTTTCGGGCCAAACGGAGCCGCCGGAGGGCGTCAGGCTGGTGGACATAGCGGCGGGCAGTGAATTCGCCTGTGGCGTCCGGCCCGACGGGACCGCGGTTTGCTGGGGACTGCGAACCTCCCGCGACCTGGAACCGCCCGACCGGAAGGGGTTCATAAAAATAAGCAGCGGCGAGCAGCATGTCTGCGCCCTGCGAGCAGACGGCATAGTCGTATGCTGGGGCGAGGACTATACCGGCCAGACCAACCCGCCGGATGAGTTCAAGCGGCCTTACCGATAGCCGAACAGCCCAACAGCCGAACAACGGTTTAGCGTCCTAACAACGAACCCGGTCGAGGATCACGAATTGGGTGAACTTCGGCCGCGGATTTGCATTTTCATTGCACCGGTCCAGGTCGGCAATACCTTTAACAACGGTATTAACTGGAACGCCAGGCAACCTTTTCCTATGAGAAATCACAAGGCTCTGGAAACCTACCTGAATAGATACGGAGAGCAGTCGGGGCTACAACCGGACCTGCAGCAGGTATTTCGCCAAATCCGCGATGAGTTCGGATGCAGACGGGCGCTGTATCCCGGCTGTTATCTTCACATTACGCCCTCGCTGGTATTTCCAGCGGTCTGCTACGTGGATTCCCTGAAGGGCATAACCCGGGCCCTGGCGGACCAGGAACTGCTGGCCTATATTGGCACCCGGAAGGGCTACGCGGAGGATGCCGAGATAACGTGCTACGAGCAGGAATACGAGGGATTTAACGCCGAGCCACCTGCGTCCTTCGATTTGCTGATTTCCCTTAATGCCGGGGCTGTTTCACAGGCGGCCAAAGGCTTTCTACGTCCGGGGGGGCTGCTGTTGGCTAACGACGAACATCATGACGCTCGCCGGGCCTTCACAGATCCCGACTACCGGCTGATCGGAGCCTTTGAGAAAGAGACCTTACGGCTGGCGACGTCTGAAGAGGAACTGGCCAGTTGCTTCAGGCTGGAACAAGGTACGTATATCACCCGTGATATGGTCGCGGCAGACGCAGGCAGGCCACCCAGCCGGGCGAGGTTCAAACCGGCGAAACCAGAGGAAGCCTACCTTTTCCGGAAGTAGGGGCTATTTCTTCGCTGCCACGTTCCCGGCCGCCTTTTCCGCAGCTTTTTGGGCTTTCTGTTCCCGGCGGGCCAGGGTGCGGCGGATGTAGTCGGCAGCGTCAGGGGTCTTGCAGCCGGTCTGGCCGTGGTCAACCTCCACCTTGCCGATGCGGGCGGCGGCGGCCAGGGCCAGTTCTTCCAGCACCTCGTTGCGGATGCCGATGGCAATCAAGGCGTTGTTCATGGCATCACGCACCCGGTTTTTTCGGGTATGTATCTGGCCTTCGATGGTAGCCAGGCGGTTGGTAAAGTAGTCGTCGGGCAGGGATTGGTCTTTCATGGCCAGGTGAGCAACCAGATGCCAGCCAGCGCGCCCAGGCCATTCGCCGTCGGCAGCAGTCCACTCATCAGCTTTAGCCTGGGCCAGGCCGGTCTTGCCCACAAAGCTGGAAAAAGTGTCGGTAAGCACGTAGTTGTCAAGATCGTTGGCCCAGGTCTCCAGGAGTGACTCACTTGCCTCGACCGGATCGGCGACCATGGCGGCCAGCACCCTGGCATCGTGGTTGCCGGTAGCCCAAAGCTCCAGGGCCAGGGATTGGTCGCGCTTGATGGCCTTGGCCAGCTTGTTCTGGTTGGCGTAGCTGACGCCGAACATGTTCTCGCCGACGCCGTGGCGACCATAAATCTTGCGGTTCTGGGCGGTGCCCATTTCTTCCAGCTGCTGCATGGCTTCTTGAAGGTTCATTTTCTTTCCACCCAGGCCAAGGATAATGCAAGAATAGCATTACTATACAGGAGAGCCCGAGAAAAGAGCCGGTAGATTTCGGCAGTTTTGCGGGCTCTTCCCCTTTCCCGGATTTTCAGGCAAATGCCTATGCGTGAAATTGTGCGGGTGCTATGCTAGGAGCCTGAAGGAGGCAACAAGTGGATTCGAGACATATTTCTACGGGCTATATTGTAAAGGACGAGGGAATTTGCAGTGGGAAGCCTCGCATTGAAGGCACCAGGATGAAGGTGCAGCACATCGCGTTGGAGTATATCCATGAGGGTTTGAGCATTGCAGAAATTCTTGAATCCCATCCACACCTAAAACCGGCCCAGATTCACGCCGCACTGTCATATTACTTCGACCACCAGGTTGAAATCGAACGGGACATTCAAGATGGTCTGGAATTCGCTGAGAGGCTGGAAGCTGGCCTGACCTAATGCCGCTGTCCGTCCTCTGCGATGAGCATATCAAGTATTACGTCATTGAAGGTCTGAGACGCCAAGGCGTCGATGCGGTGAGTGTCCAGCAAGTTCATTTGGACGCAACGGATGATGAATTGATTATTTCCGCTGCAAACCAACTTGGCCGAGTCATCTGTACTTGCGACGACGACTTTGTAAGGATAAACAGCACAGGTATTCCTCACCTGGGAATCCTTTACCACCATGCCCTTATGTATTCCATCGGCGATGCCATTCGCGCCGTAGCTTTAGCCTGCCAAGTTTTATCCCCCGATGAAATGCGCAATCGTGTAGAATTTCTTTAGAGTACCGACGGAAGAGGTTTCCGCCCATGTACGTTATCGGGACTGCGAGGCATGTGGGCCATGGGAAATCTACCCTAGTGTTATGTGCAACCCACAGAGGAGAATGAGTATGGCTTCGAAAATCTTGCCGACAAACTACATCGTGCAGGATGAAGGTATCTGCGGGGGCAAGCCGCGCATTGCCGGTACCAGATTCAAAGTACAGCAAGTGGCTATAGAATACGTGCATGCGGCCCGGCCGGTGGAGCAAATTCTAAAGTCTCATCCTCACCTCAGTCTGGCACAAATTCATGCCGCACTTTCTTATTACTACGACCACCGTGATGAGATTGAGGCCGATATTCAAGAGGGGTGGGAATACGCTAAACGGATGGAAGCTGGTCTGAACTGATGCCCCTGGCACTCCTTTGTGACGAGCACATTGACTACGACATTATTGTAGGGCTGGTGGGGCAAGGGATAGATGCCGTGAGCGCCCAGCAAATAGGTCTAGCTGCCACGGATGACGCGCTAATTCTGGCCGAAGCCCGACGGCTGGGCCGTGTTATATACACTGGAGATGATGACTATTTGCTCCTCAATAGTTCAGGCATTCTTCACCCGGGAATCTTCTACCACCACCCCCTCAAATACTCCATTGGTCAAGCCATTGACGCGGTTGCAACGGCCTGCCAAGTACTGTCGGCGGAAGAAATGGCTAACCGCGTAGAATTCCTCTAAACGCCACCCGAGAGGCACTGCTTTATGTACGTTATCGGCACTGCCGGCCACGTGGACCACGGAAAATCCACCCTGGTGAAAGCCCTCACCGACATTGACCCGGACCGTCTTCCCGAAGAGAAGGAACGGGAAATGACGGTGGACCTGGGCTTTGCGTGGATGACCCTGCCCAGCGGCCGGGAAGTAAGCATTGTGGACGTGCCGGGTCACGAGCGGCTGATAAAGAACATGCTGGCCGGGGTGGGGGCCATTGACCTGGCCCTGCTTATTGTGGCCGCCGACGAAAGCGTGATGCAGCAGACCAGGGAGCACCTGGCCATTCTGGACATTCTGCAGATAAAACAGGGCCTGGTGGTGGTTACCAAGACGGACCTGGTGGACGAGGAACTGGTGGAGTTGGTAAAGGCCGAGGTAGAGGACGTGGTGGCCGGAACGTCCTTTGAAGGCTGCCCGATGCTGGGGGTTTCGGCCTACACCGGCGCCGGGATGGATGAGTTGAAGTCCACCATTGACGGCATCCTGGACCAGACCGGGGCGCGGCGGGACCTGGGTCGTCCCAGGCTGCCGGTGGACCGGTGCTTCTCCATATCGGGATTCGGCACGGTGGTGACGGGAACCCTGATTGACGGAATGTTCGCCGTGGGGCAGGAGGTGGAGCTGAGTCCCTCGGGCATGCGGGGTCGAATTCGCGGCCTGCAGAGCCACAAGGAGCGGGTGGACCGCAGCGACCCGGGCGTCCGACTGGCGGTAAACCTGTCGGGGGTGGCCCGGTCAGACATAGAACGGGGCGAGGTGGTGACGCTGCCAGGATGGCTGACATCCACCCGGCGGGTGGACGCCCGGCTCCGCATGGTTAACGGAGCGCCCCATGCCCTGCGGCACAACGCCGGCATCACCTTTCACCTGTTCACCAGCGAGACGACGGCCCGGGTGCGGTTGCTGGATGCCGACCGGCTGACTCCGGGAGAGGAGGGGTGGATCCAGATTCTGCTGGACGACCCCATTCCCATGGTGAAGGGCGATTACTTTGTCCTGCGGTCGGCCGAGGACACCCTGGGCGGCGGGCAGGTCGTGGACCCCAACCCACGGCGAAGGCACCGCCGATTCAGTCCCGACACCATCGAGCAACTGATGATGCTGGACCAGGGCACCGGAGAAGATGTCATCTACAGCGTAGCCGACCAGTGGGGCCCCTGCGACCTGCGGACCCTTTCGCAACGCAGCAATCTTTCATCGGAAGAGGTACTGGAACGGGCGCTGGAACTGGCCGAGGCAGGAGACCTGGTTGTCCTGGGCAACCTGGGATCGGAGAACGACGCCGTGGTCTATTCGGGCCAGGGCTGGGATGTTTTCAAGAGCCGGGTGGGGGTGGAGTTGCAGGCCTACCACAACAACTATCCCCTGCGCCGGGGAGCGCCCACCCAGGAGATACGGAGCCGCACGGGGCTGTCCCAGTCGGTGTACCTGAAAGCGCTGGCCCGCCTGGTGGAAGAGGGCTGCCTGGCGGAGGAAGGCCAGCAGGTGCATCTGCCGGACCACCAGGTAACGCTATCCCAGGAACTGGAGCAGCGGGCCAACGGATACCTGGAAGCCCTGGGGCGGGAACCTTACTCACCGCCAACGGAGAACCATCCGGAGCCGGAGCTGCTGGGGTTTCTGATTGACGAAGGGAAGGTGGTGAGAGTTAACGAGTCGGTGGTTTTTGCCGCGTCCGCTTACCTGGAGCTTAAAGACCGGATAGTGGCCCACCTGCAGGAGAAGGGGTCAATAACGGTGGCCGACGTGCGTACCATGTTCGACACCAGCCGGAAGTACAGCCTGCCGTTGCTGGAGTACCTGGACCAGCAGCGGATAACGAGGCGGGTAGGGGATGAGCGGGTTTTGAGGTAGTGGGGGGTACACCCATGCACGGCTAGGTACATCGCTATACTTATTAAATCTGCCAAGCAAGACTGCTATATTCCATTGGGGTTGCATCCAATACCTGAACCCGGGAACAAAACTCTTGCTGGTATTCATAGACGAGAGTGGAACACCACATCCCAACGACAGTTGTTCCAGACCAGTAATTCTCGCGGTGTGTATTTCCGAGAGTGACGTAAGGTACGTCACTCGCCGAATATATAGCCTCAAACGCCAGATTCTTGGGAATGACGACGCTGAAATCAAAGCAAACAGACTTCTCACCAGGGGTACATTTCGCCGAATTCCCGAAAAACGAGAGTTTGTAGAGGCTTTCTTCGACCTTCTCCGGGAGATGCCTCTAACGATGTTCGCAATGATTATGGAGCGCCCCCTCGATGTATCTCCTCTAACCCCCATATTGCCGAATCAATTCAGATTCATGCTCGAGAGAATTAATCTCTTTGCTGAAAGCAAGAACGAGATGGCTACGATTCTATTTGATGGAGACGGAAGGAGTCAGTACGGAGGTCTAGCAGTCAAGTTCAGCAATTACCTGCATAGGTCAGTCGAAGGAAGGTCTTATACCCGCATAACCGACTCGCCCTTTTTCGTGGACTCCAAGATAACTGCCGGAATCCAGATCGCAGATATGGCTGCAGGCGTGGTTCGCGTTTACGAGGAGAACGGGCTATTTGGAGGGGTGCCTGCGGGTAACTCGTTCCTCAGCGCAGTTGGGAGATACTACAGCGTGGTGGAGGGTAAAACAACAGACCACGTGAGCGCCAGCGGTTATCCGAGGCACGGCTTTTACCGAATGCCCGAGCGGGAACATTACGCAACAGTAGTGGAAGACAGGCCCGAAGGGGATAGTTCGTAAAACCAGAGAGCCAGGTGCGACACCCGCTGGGAATCACGTCTGGCTCTAAGAACAATATAATACCAATGTATTAAATTGTCAACTGCAGAGCGTTTGGCGGCAGCAAATCTGAAAGGCGTTGAGAAGCAAAGAGTCAGCCAGGCGTTGCAAATCCCAACCTCGCCCAATTGACAACCATCCCCGGCCCTTTATATAATTTCTTGCGTATCAAGTTGGCTGGTTTATTGGCCCCGACGTTGCGGGGCCTTTTTCTAGTCTAACGATAGTAACTGCCCCTGTGGCGCAATGGTAGCGCAGTCGATTTGTAATCGACAGGTTAGGGGTTCGAGTCCCCTCTGGGGCTCCATAGATTACTATCCCTACCCAATTGAACCGGTTTAACGAAGGCCCGGCTTCCACGGGGCCCCGATCATGGGCGCTCCGCCAGGGGCTTGGCCGCCGGCAGGGAGGGGTGGGTGAGTGGTTAAAGCCACCAGACTGTAAATCTGGCGTCCGGAAGGACTTCGCAGGTTCGAATCCTGCCCCCTCCACCACCCAATTTGGTAAAATTTTAGCCAGATCCAATAATTTCAAACGGGGTAACGAGCCCAGATAGCTCAGCGGTAGAGCACGTTCTTGGTAAGAACGGGGTCGGCGGTTCAATCCCGCCTCTGGGCTCCATAGCTCCAAGAGGAAAAACAGGAGAGTAGGACAAGACATGGCCAAGCAGCAGTTCGATCGTTCCAAGCCCCACGTAAATGTGGGCACCATCGGTCACGTTGACCACGGCAAGACCACCCTGACCGCCGCAATCACCAGGGTAATGGCGGAGAAGGGCATGGCCAATTTCCGGGATTTCGGCAGCATTGATAACGCGCCGGAAGAGCGGGAAAGGGGCGTGACTATCGCCATCGCCCACGTGGAATACGAGAGCGACGCCCGCCACTATGCCCACGTGGACTGCCCTGGCCACGCTGACTACATCAAGAACATGATCACCGGCGCCGCCCAGATGGATGGCGCGGTGCTGGTGGTGAGCGCGCCCGACGGCCCCATGCCGCAGACCCGTGAGCACATCCTATTGGCCCGGCAGGTGGAGGTGCCCCGCATCCTGGTCGCCCTGAACAAGGTTGACATGATGGATGACGAGGAACTCCTGGAGTTGGTGGAGCTGGAAGTCCGCGAACTGCTTTCTACCTACGACTTCCCCGGCGACGACACTCCCATCGTCCGGGTCAGCGCCCTGAACGCCATGGACGGGGACCCCGAAGCGATGGAGGGCGTGGCCCAGCTGGTGCAGGCCATGGACGACTACATCCCTGTACCCGAGCGCCTGACCGACCGCCCCTTCCTGATGCCCATTGAGGACGTTTTCGGAATTAAGGGCCGCGGGACCGTGGTAACCGGCCGCGTGGAGCGCGGAATGCTCAAGCAGGGCGAAGAGATTGAAATTATCCGGTCCGGCGACGTGCGCCGGACGGTGGCCACTGGCCTGGAAATGTTCCACAAGCTGCTGGATTCCACCGAGGCCGGCGACGCGGTAGGCATTCTGCTCCGCGGCGTTGACCGGGACGAGGTGGAGCGCGGGCAGGTGGTGGTCAGGCCCGGCTCGATGCAGCCCCACCGGTTGGCGGAAGCAGAGGTGTACGTGCTGAGTCGCGAGGAAGGCGGACGGCACACTCCCTTCTTCTCGGGGTACAAGCCCCAGTTTTACATCCGTACCAGCGATATAACCGGTGAGATTACCCTGCCCGAGGGTGTGGAAATGGTAATGCCTGGCGACAATATCACCATGACCCTCAACCTGATCACCCCCATAGCCCTGGAAGAGCGGCAGCGCTTCGCCATTCGCGAGGGTGGCCGCACGGTGGGCTCCGGCGTGATTACCCGGTTGCTGGACTAGCGGTCTGCCGGGCGGGCAACCCCAGTATCCTGAAGGGGAGTACGAAAGGGAGAGGTACCAATGGCAAGAAAGTCAGCAGACATTCGTGGAGTGATAACCCTCCAGTGCAGCGACTGCCGGGAGCGTAATTACGCCACGGTAAAGAACCGCCGCAACGACACCCAGCGGATGGAATTGCGGAAGTATTGCTCCCGCTGCCGCGGCCACAAGACGCACCGCGAAGTACGGTAGTCATCCTTGGCCCGGGTAGGCGCACAGCAACGCAACCAGTCTCCCATAACCCCCCGCAGCGTGGGTCGGGTGAGCCCGATCCTGTTCCTGCAGGAGGTGGTGGGGGAGTTGCGAAAGTCGGTCTGGCCCAGCAAAGAGGAGACTGCCCGGTTAACCGCGATTGTGATAGCCCTGGCGGTGGCCGTGGGATTCTTCCTGGGCGGCCTGGACCGGGTATTTGCGGAGTTGTTCAACCGGGGTATTTTCGCCATTTTCCGCGTGTTTTAGACACAGACATTTCCGGGGGCCGCCATTGTGGTGTCTCCGGCATGAAAGTTAGAAAAGCTGCGAAACGACAAGCCCGCCAGCGTGGCGGGCTTGTAAATTCAATGCTTACGTACGTGAATGGTTGCGTACTTGAGTGCCGCGTAATTGATAGAAGCAGCTTCCAAGGACAGCAGAGCACCGGGGTTTACCGCATTGCTGTCCGGTACCGTCATGGTAGGTCCAAGCCTGTAATGAGCGTGACGACTGATGACGACTGAAAGAGACATCCGAGTAGAAGAGGAAGAGAGCCAGGATTTTCGCTGGTATATTGTCCATACCTACTCCGGCCAGGAAGACCGGGTAAAGAAAAACCTGGACCTGCGGATCCAGAGCCTGGATATGCAGGACCGCATCTTCCAGGTGGTTGTCCCCACCGAGGAAGAGGTCATCTTCAAGGACGGCAAGCGAAAGTCGGAACAGCGCAAGTTGTTTCCCGGCTACATCCTGGTGCAGATGAACATGGACGACGAGAGTTGGTACGTCGTTCGCAACACGCCGGGGGTGACGGGGTTCATCTCCACGGAAGACGATTATGACAAGCGACCGAAGCCGGTTCCCCTGGAAGACTCGCAGCTGGATTCCATTCTGAAGCAGTCGGAAGAGGGGCCGGCCCGGATCAAGATTGGCCTGCAGAATGGCGACATGGTCCGCATCACCGAGGGGCCCTTTATTGACTTCGTGGGCGCGGTGGGAGACGTGGACGAGAGCAAAGGAAAGGTTCGGGTGCTGGTCTCCTTCTTCGGACGGGAAACGCCCGTGGAGCTGGACTTTCTGCAGGTTGAACGCGCATAGGCTTAGGAGGACCCGGTGGCAAAAAAGGTCAGAGCAGTAATAAAGTTGCAACTGGAGGCGGGCAAGGCGACTCCCGCCCCACCCGTGGGCCCGGCCCTGGGTCAGCACGGCGTCAATATCATGGGGTTCGTCAAGGAATACAACGAGCGAACTTCCTCGCAGGCCGGAACCATCGTGCCCGTGCATCTCACGGTTTTCGAGGACCGGTCCTTTACCTTCGTAACCCGCACTCCACCGGCATCGGACCTGCTGCGACGGGCCGCCGGAGTGGAGAAGGGCACCGGAGACGTGCGGCAGGGTGGGCCCGCCGGGGCAATAAGCCGGGATGCCCTGCGGGAAATTGCCGAAACCAAGCTGAAGGACCTCAACGCAAACTCGGTAGAACAGGCTATGTCCATAATTGAAGGCACCGCCCGGAGCATGGGCATCAGCGTGGAAGGGGATTAACGAACCATGCCCAAGCATAGCAAGAGATACTCAGCAGTGGCCGAACGGGTAGAGCCGGACAAGCACTACCAGCCCCAGGAGGCCATAGACCTGCTCAAGGACCTGGCCAACACCAGGTTTGACGAGACCATGGAAATCCACGTGCGGACCAGCGCCGATCCCCGCCATGCCGACCAGATGGTACGGGAAGTTACCGTGCTGCCTCACGGACTGGGAAAGCAGGTCAGGGTACTGGTCTTCACCAGCGGCGAGGGGGCGGAAATCGCCCGTCAGTCCGGCGCCGACTACGTGGGCGACGATGACCTGATAGCCCAGATTGAGGGCGGCTGGCTGGATTTCGAGGTTGGACTGGCCACTCCCGAAATCATGCCCAAGATAGGCAAGCTGGGCCGCATCCTGGGTCGGCGGGGCCTGATGCCCAACCCCAGGACAGGCACCATGGTGCAGCCCCGCGACCTGGGAAGGGTAATAGAGGAGTCCAAGGCGGGACGCGTGGAGTTCCGTACCGACAGGACGGCGATCATTCACTGCGCCTTCGGCAAGGCCAGCTTCGAGACGGAACGTCTGATGGAAAACCTGGCGGTATTGACCGACTCCATAGTCAGGGCGCGGCCATCGGCGGTAAAGGGCGCCTTTCTGCGCTCCGCCTACCTTACCTCGTCCATGGGCCCCAGCATTCCCCTGGACCTGAATGCGCTGCAGGCCCTGAAGCCGGACTAGCCATCAGGGACAATTCGTGGTAGCCTTTCGGTGGCCCAATGGGATTTTGAGGAACGAGAACAAACGCTGCTCAGTTAAGCGATACTGCAACAACCAAACTACGCTGTAGACCGCCGGTCTCCCAAAGGGGAGCCAAGGGCCCAGTTCGATGGGCCGCCTGCCGAGGCGCGCTTTCCGGGTATTTCGACATGGTTTGCCGATTTTCCCCGCGTCTCATCTGCAAGACGTGGGGAATATTTTTTTAGGAGGTAAGCATTTGCCAACACAGGCCAAAATAGAGCGTGTGGCGGAAATAAAGGAAAAGCTGGAACGCTGCTCCATAGCTTTGACGGCCGGTTATTCCGGTATTCCCGTAAACGACATGACGGAACTTCGGCGCCGGATGACGGAAGCCGGGGTTGAGTTTGTCGTAATCAAGAATACCCTGGCCAACCTGGCCGCCGAAGAAGCCCAGGTGCCCCATTTCAGCGAGATAATCGAGGGTCCAACGGCTATAGCCTTCGGGTATGCCGACCCGGTTGATACCGCCCGCGCCGTAAATGACTATATCCGCACTACCAGGTCCCCCCTGTCCATCCAGGGAGCCATCATGGGCCCCGGGCCCATCCTGCCGCCCAACGAGGTGGAACGGCTGGCAACCCTGCCGTCCAAGCCGCAACTGATGGCCAACCTGCTGGGACAGATACAGTCGCCCATTTCCAGACTCATGGGAGTCCTGAACGGTCCCCTGCAGAACCTGGACGGACTACTGCAGGCCCGAATACGCCAACTGGAAGAGGGCGGCGAGGCCGCTTAAACGCACGGGCATCGTGCCCACACCCGGGTACGTTTGCAGGATGCATTCGCAACCAGGGAAGGGGAGCGACTCAGGCTCCCACCAGGAATCAAAACGGTAACAAGAAAAGAGGAGGCCCCATGGCAACTAAAGAGGAACTGCTGGAAACTATCAAAGGCATGAGCGTGCTGGAACTGGCCGACCTGGTCAAGGCTCTTGAGGAAGAGTTTGGAATCACCGCTGCCGCGCCGGTGGCCGTTGCCGCCGCGCCCGCCGCCGGTGACGGCGCAGCTGCTGCTGCCGGTGCAGAGGATGAGCAGAGCGAGTTCGACGTGAACCTGCAAGACATCGGCCCCAACAAGATCAACGTCATTAAGGCAGTCCGCGAGATCACCTCCCTGGGACTGCGAGAAGCCAAGGAGTTGGTGGAGTCCGCCCCGGCCCGGGTCAAGGAAGCCGTGGCCAAGGACGAGGCCGATAGCATCAAGGCCAAGCTGGAAGAGGCCGGAGCAGTAGCCGAGGTGAAGTAACCCCGGCTTCTAATCCTGGCGTCCAGCTCCGGCGTCCAGCCCCGGCATCTAACCTTGGTATCTCTGCCGAGCCGCTCCGTACAGGAACGGCCTGGCAACCGACTTATGAGGGGGATGGTGATGGCGGTCGTGCCTCAAGCAGGCAAATCGCCCACCTTCACCCCCATACTTACCTTCCCCCTTGATGGGGGAAGGGGCATTTCAGGCAGGAATTAATCTCGGCCCGGCCCACCGCAGGAGAGGATGCCATGAGCCGTCGCAAAGACCGGGAACGATTTAGCCGGATGAAGGAGCAGAACCCCGACTACACGGGGTTCAGGGGCGCAGATACCGTAGTAGCTGCCCCGCCGCCCCCTCCGGTTCTGGAATCGGTAGTCTGTTCGGTCTGCCAGCGACGGCGGAATGTGCCCGTCGAAACCCTGCCGGCGGACCGGGCCGAGTACGTTTGCCTGCGGTGCCAGGAGGGTTGAGGGCGCGCATTGCCGCTACCTCGTATAACTACTGACAGTTGGGGCGAGACTGCTTCCGGCAGCGCCGGGTGGAATTCCTTCAATGTAACGGCGGAAGGCCAAATTACCGTGAAGCCGTAGATTGAGGGGCGCCGCGTCTGTTGCGAAACGACAATGATGACTCGCGGGAAAGTATTTGGAGCGTCCGACAGCTTTCCCTGGTTCGCTATTATATTGCCTTTGCCGTATTGTTCGTCCTTGTTACGGGGCTTCACATGTGGCGGGGCGCCCTGGCCCCACCGGACGTTTACGCCGTAGATATTGCCCTGGCGGCGCTGAGAGAGGCGTCCGAACTGATCCCCTGGCTCATAATCTTTACGTTCTGCTTGGTGGAGGGCATTTCCATGCTGGCAGAGAGATACCTGAAGTCGCGGTATGACAAGGGAAAGGAGGAGGGCAGGGAAGAAGTACAGCAACTATGGCTTGCCTGGAACCAGCGTCGGGAGGAGGCGTTGCGGGAAGGCAGGGAGTTCACCGAACCGCCGCCGGGCGAGACTGAGAAGGTCCAGAGGTAACCTCCGGACCGGTTCCGACACTTACCTACAGCCATAGCCCATTGGTGAAGGAGCGGTGGACCCTACAACTGTCAGTGGGCGCTACACCACCGTCATATCCTCGATGGAAAAGAAGGGTTTTCCCCAGTCAGGGTCGGGTTCGCCGGTCAGTTTTCGGGTGTGGAGGCGGCAGGCCCTTATCCACAGCTGCAGGATGTTGTTGTTGACAATGGCCCGGGGCAAACGACGCCTGTAGGTCAACAGAATCCACTGGGAATGGCCGGCGGCGAAGAATTCTTCCAGGAAGGCGGTAGGTTCCGCATCAGCCGCGCAGGCTTCCAGGATTTCGTCGGGGGCTTCCGAACACAGCATCTCCGGGTTCTCCGCCGCCAGGTCAATGTAGTATTCTTCCCTCTCCCTGTCCATCTGCGCTTATCCCCTCATTCGGCTGGTTTGCACTTCCCCACCCATGGCTCCACGGGTCATCCTTTTGCTTAATCGGAAAGGGGAGCGTTGTTTCCGGCCAAGTGAAAGGGGCGGATTGCAAACCGCCCCTTAATTGGTCATGCTACTCCCCTACAAGAGGAAGCCCACGGTGATGGCTTACAAGTTCATCTGGGGAACCATGTAACCGCTGACCTTGTTATAAATCTGGAGGCGGCTGCGCTGGCTATCCACCACCATCAACCGTCCCTTGTCTCCGTCATAAAGCAGGCCGGTGGGAAGGGCGAAACGCCACTCCGACTCCATGTTCTGCAGGTTCACTTCCCGGCGGCGCTTCAGGTAGTCGGCATTAGCGTCCACCGTCAGCTTAGCCCAGGCGGAAAGCTCCTGGGCATCCCCGATCAAGGTGATGATAAAGGCGCCCTCAGCATCGAAGATGTGGACGCGGCCCGGGTGCTGGCCGTTGTCGCTCCAGTCGGCGATATAGACGTCACCCTCGGGGTCCACGGCAACGCTGGTGGGCAGATGAAGCTGGCCGCGACCGGTGCCGGGGCTGCCGAAGTTGGCCATCCACCGACCTTCGGACGTGAACTTCTGAACCCGGTGGTTGCGGTGGTCGGCCACGTAAACGTTGCCGGCCTGGTCAATGGTTATGCCCCAGGGGGCGTTGAACTGGCCATTGTCGGACCCGAATCCGCCCCAGGAGGCGAGGAAATTGCCGTCGCCGTTGAACTTGCGGACTTGGTGGCTGCGGCCGTCGGTGACGTAGATGTTTCCACCGGCGTCTATGGCGATACTGGCAGTGCCGTGCTCGCCGCCGTCGTCGGTCTCCAACGTACTCCAGCGATTGAGGAAATTGCCGTCCTTGTCGTAGACGGTAATGAGATTCAGCCATTCATCGGACACGTACACGCGGCCCTGGCCATCCACGACAACGCCGGAGCCCCAGATGAACTCCCCGTTGCCATCGCCGTACTTGGAAAATTCCCCAAGGAACTCTTCCTGGCCCCATTCGGAACCAATAGTAATTTGAGATACGCGGGCGCCATAGCCGATGCGGTTCCAGGGGACATTGCTTATCCCCTCGCTGCCGCGGTTGACGACGTATACAACGCCGTCCAATCCCTGGGCTGCGGCTACAGGCTGGCTGAAGCCCATCCCGGACTGGGAACCGCGACCTACCGCATGGCTAAAGTCGTAAGTGCGCCCGGCTGCTACTTGCGTTAGCATTGCATTCTCCCTTAAGTTAATCGACGGACAGATACTTGATGGGGCCAGTGTATATTTCCCGGGGAACCAGTTCAGTCCCAACCGGGTCTACCATGAGTTCGAAAATCTCCAGAGTTGTCGCACCCAAAAGGTACTGGTTTTCAGCTCCAAAGACTACTGGACAAATCAAGACCCTGCCGTCAATGCTAATGTCCGCCATTCCAAAGTTGTACTCGACCTCCCGTCCATCGGCGAGCGTATAGCGCCTTCGCTCAATGGGAGAGACGCCGAGTTGAAATAGAAAAGCTTCCGGAAATATCGAATGAGTTGACCCGGTGTCTACCATTGCTTCTACTGTGGTCTCCGGGCCACCGCCGAGACGGCCCACGCCGACCTGGACCGAAAAATCTCCCATATCCGGTGAGCCTCTTCGCAGCTTAACTTTTCTTGCCGCTTTTGACGCCGGCATGGGCCGACTCAGCATGACATTCCTCTGTACCCGCTCGATACCGCCTTTGGCGCAATACCGGTCAGGGCATGTGGGTAGGATGTATCCCATCCCGCCTTTGGCTTAGAAATAAGCCGGCTTTTCGAAGAGGCCGCCTACCAGGGGCTGCGCGTCCATGCCCATCCAGTCTTCCGCGATGGCGGTGTAAATGCTGCGGAAGTCGGTGTGGGGGACCAGGTCGCCCTGTTCCAGGTGCTCGGGGCGCAGGGACGGGTATTCGCCGTATTCGCCGCCCTTAATGGGATCGCCGACCAGGAAAGCCACGCCGCCGGCGCCATGGTCGGTACCGGAGCCATTGTCATGGACCCGGCGTCCGAACTCGGTGAACATCAGCATGATGACGTTATCGGCGGAGTCATTCTCGCGCAGGTCGTCGAAGAAGCTCTCCACGGCCTGGGAGACGTCGGTCCACAGCTTGTCGTGCATGCCGACCTGGTTGGAGTGGCTGTCAAAGCTGCCGTGGTCGCAGTAGAAGATGCGGGTACCCAGGTTGGCCTGGTGCACCTGCGAGATGCCCTTCAACTTGGAAGCGACAGAGGTGTCCGGGTACTCAACGCTGGAAGAGTACATGCCCGGGGCCACGTTGAGGATGTCGGCTGCCTTCATGGAGTCCAGGCCGGTCTGGCCCAGGTAGTCCATAACGGCGCCGGTCCCGATGGTGGGGGAATACAGGCGGGTAAACCGGTCAAGGATCTTGTCCCGCTGTTCGGCCTCGTTGATGCCGGTCAGCAGGCCGAAGTTGTCCAGGTCGTCCACGCAGGCCACCGGAACGCCGGGCAGAGCCAGGGCGCGCGGGAGGCTGGGGCCGAAGCTGACGGTGGTTACCACATTCTCCTTGTTGGGGTCAATTTCCTTGGTGGCGCGACCCAGCCAGCCCTCGGTCCCGAGCTTGTCCGGCTCACAGGTGTGCCAGATGTCCATGGAGCGGAAGTGGGAGCGCGGAGAGTTATGGTAGCCGACACCGTGAATTATGGCGACCTTGCCCTGGTCGTACATGTTCTTGAAGGGAGCCATGGTGGGGTGCATGCCGACCTTGTCGTTGAGCTTCAGAATCCGCTCATCGGCCACGCCCACCGCCGGGCGGTTGTCGCGGTACAGGGGGTCGGTAAAGGGAATGACCGTGTTCAGGTAGTCATTGCCGCCGGTAAGCTGCAGTACCACCAGAACGGGGTCTTTCTTGGTAGTGGCCATTGCTTATTCCTCCTGGAAGTGTGTGTTTTCTGATTCATTCCGGCTGGGGCAGCATTAGGCCATGGCCACCCCAGCAGTTTTCAATTATCAGGCGTACTGGTAGTCCCGCAGGGACACGATCAGCTGAAGCAGTTCGGAAACGCGCTCGGTGGTGGCAGCCTCGTTGCTCCAGGACAGGTTGCCGCCGGGGACGGCGTGGTCCAGCAGTTCCTGGCGGGTATCGGCGCTGACGTCCAGGGGACCCATCAGATCCAGGCAGGTGTCAACGAACTGCTCGGGGCCAACTTCGCCCTGGCTGCGCAAGCGGTTAACGATGGACTGGACGCCGGGGCGGGAGACATCGCCCACCATGTCGGCGGTGAAGTTAATGCGGCGCATCAGGGAGCCGCTGTTAATCCACTCGGCGCCGGTGTGCCAACCCTCCACGCTGGGGGGATTCAGCAGGTCCTGGCCCATGTAGTTGGGCTGGCGGGAAAGGTCGCCGATCCCAGGGGCCGGGAAGGACGAACCGCCGACCAGCT
Source organism: Chloroflexota bacterium (assembly GCA_009840135.1). GTDB lineage: Bacteria > Chloroflexota > Dehalococcoidia > Lucifugimonadales > UBA3495 > Bin22. The sequence goes on from VXOH01000027.1 coordinate 20,518, forward strand.
TCAGGGTACCTACCACGACCTCGGCCGGGCTCTTGAGCTTGGCGAAGCGGGCGTTCTTGAAGAAGTCGGAGTTGAACAGGACCCGCAGGGTGGCCTTGATGTCGTAGCCGGAGTCTATGAAGGCATCGGCCAGCGCATCAATGGCATCTTCGTCCACGGGGGGAGTCACCTGCCAGGCGGGAACCTGGGCCTCGTCGGCCACGAAGAAGTTGTACAGGTGGCGGGCGATGAAGCCGGCGGTGGCGGGATGGTTACAGACGATGTCTATGATGTCCTCGCCGTTGAAGTTGCCGGTCTCGCCGAGGAAGGTCTTCTCGCCTTCGTCGTGGTCCTCGGGGCGATACTCGAAGTGCCAGTCGTGGCGGCCCAGGGGACCGCGGGGAAGCTTGGCCTCGAAGGTCCAGCCGGTGAAGGCGCGGGAACACTCGCGAACGTCAACTTCGGTATAGTTGCCGACGCCCATGCTGAAGAGTTCCAGGAGCTCACGGCCCCAGTTCTCGTTGACGGCATCGGCGTGGTTTTCGTTGTTGTCGAGCCAGTAGATCATGGCAGGGTTCCTGGCCAGGGCCAGGAGCAGTTCGCGGTAGTTGCCCATGCCCTGCTCGCGGAACAGGGTGATCATGTTCTGGATTTCGTCGTAGTGGTCAACCTTGGAAACGCCGGTGGCGAAGATGTGGTGCCAGAAGAGGGTCATCTTCTCTTCCAGGGGCCGGCGGGTGTTGACCATCCACCAGAGCCATTCGGCGGCGCCCATGCCGGGCAGGGTGCCGGGACGCCAGGTCCAGGGCTGGTAGCGCATCATCTCGAAGCGGTCCAGGGGCTCTTCCGTGGGGTTGAGCAGCTCGTCCACCACGGCCTCGTAACCCTTCTCGCAGAGGGCTTCCAGTTCGTCGCGGGTGGCGCCGAAGCCGGCGCGGCGCATAAGGTGAGCCATCAAGGCTATATCCTGGTTCGCCATTGCCTATCCTCCTTCATGAAGTCTTCTTCAATAATCATTGTTGTCTGCGAATGATTATAGTTGGGGGGAATTATCGTGGATATGGGGGGTTGGTGTCAATTGGAGATTCAATAGGAAGCTTCCCCTTTTCACTGCAAGACGTATTCGATGTATTGAAAGCGTCGCTAGCTGGAAATGTCACTGTTTATCTCACTAGTAATGGTACACTAGCATATAGGTGACAGCCACTTTCCCGTAGCGGCAACCAATCTAAGGCCTTGTTAAACCAACAAAATAATGGAAACGGTGCATGAATCAAGTTAGCAATCCACTAATGGAGAATTCGGAAATTTTGAAGCTCAAGATTGCCGAACCCGAGGTTTCGAAGGAAGACCCGTGGGTAGACGACGCTTTGGGCAGAAAACAGCTCGCTGACAGACTCACCAACCTCGTCAGGGACCAGTCAGCTCCCTTTACGGTAAGCATTCACGGATCCTGGGGAACTGGAAAGACTTTCTTGCTCAAACGCTGGCAGCGAGACCTAGAAGTAGCCAACTTCCGAGCAATATATTTCAACGCATGGGAGGATGATTTCTGCGACGATGCATTGGTCGCCATACTCGGGCAACTCTCTGACTACTTCAGTGACGATTCGTTCACTGGGATAGTTAAGGAGATGGGTAAGGTGACCTTGCATCTAATGGAGCAAAACGCAATTAGCATAGTAGAGAATAAGCTGGGGGTCACCGTCATTCCAGAGCAAGGTAGCGAACCCGGTCAAGACCCTCTTGAAAGCTACCGGTCCCAGATAAGGGCCAAAACCGAACTCAGAGGCCACCTCGGCAAGCTGTCAAACCAGGTACGAGAAGAGACCGGCCATCCTTTAATTTTTATCATCGATGAACTAGACCGATGCAGGCCTACTTTTGCTATTGATGTGCTCGAAAAAGTCAAGCACATCTTTGACGTACCGAACGTGGTGTTCGTATTCGGGATGAATCGCGATGAACTTTGTTCATCATTACGCTCCGTTTACGGTGACATAGATGCAACTGTCTATCTCCGCAAGTTCTTTGATATGGAATTCAATCTGCCGGAAGCTGATGTAGGGCATTTCTGTAGATTCTCAATAAGAAGATATGGATTAAGAAGGTTTTTCAATGAGATAAAGCAAAAGCACGACTATCGGTGGCACGGCTTGGAGTATCAAGATCTGGAGGTAGTTTTCCCAATGTTGCTCTCCCAATGGGGTCTTTCTCTCCGGGATATCGACCATTGTGTGAAGACACTCGTTTTGGTTGAAAGAAACCTGACTCCAGAGGATTACATGTACCCTTTGCTGCTTTCTTTGTTGGTGCTCCTTAAACTAGTGAACCCTAGACTGTATCAAGAGTACATTTCGGGGAAGCGACTGGGGGGCAATGTAATGAATTACTTGGATGAGAACATTCCTACCACAAGTCTGTCCCTGGATGCCGCCAACGCATTTAATTTGTTAGAGGCAGAGCTGTACTGTGCTGATCGAATTGGCAACGATGGTGATATTCCAGCTCTAGAGCAACTGAATCTCCTCTTGATGACTCCGCCTATAAGTCCTCAGGTTTTGTCTCATCCGGAGTACCTCTCGGACAGAACAAAGAACTCCGACACGAGTAGGATAACAAGAATAGTGCAACATCTTGGTAACCTCAGGACAGTACCTATAAGTAACGAAGTGCCTGCCCGCATCGCGAAGTGGATAGACCTCCATCAAGCTGATTTGAGGAGATGAGTCAGTTGAACATGAACTGACCAGCGTCATCTGTGCCAAGTGTCTCGCTCCTGGCGGATGTACTCGTTTGCTTCCTCGGCCGTCTGGAAAGCCCGCTTTCCTAGGGAACCGGCAAGGATTTCTGCTGCAGAACGATGTGCAGGGGCCGTAACTGGAGTTACGGCAACAAGGACTTAGTCCCCTTCGGAAAGGTCGGTATGCTCAACTAATATTCTGCCGAACGGTAATACGGTGGTTGTGATGTGGAGTGTTTTTTCCAACTTCTTGTGCTCACTTTTCCCCATTTAAAAACCAATGATATGTAGGGTAGCTGCCCCCCATTGGCTAAAGTGAAAACGGGAAATCTGCCGGGCAGCCTAGACCTGGCATTGGGAGCGTTGGTTGAGGCGAGAGATTTTAGATCCTTCGGCTTCGCTCAGGATGACCTGGCTTGGTGGTGGTGTTGAGTTGACTTGCCCTGGGTAGGGTAGAACTTAGGACGAAACTCTCCCAACTTACGGTGGTTCCGAGTTGCGGTGCCTCTCTCGGGCTGTCAGGGCCCGGCGGCCTTCTGGTGAGTTCGGGGAATGCATGGAGTATCCGCAGACGGGGCATAGGGGTGACTTCATTCTTACCCCTATGAAAATGCCCAGGGGAATGAACAGAAAGGAACCGCCTATAAACCAGAGGAAGACTTTGTTGTAACCGTCCTGCGAGGCGAATCCCAACGGGATAATAACCAGGCCGAAGAGGAAAATTACTATCCAGAGTATGGGAGCCATGCAGCCCCCGACCAACGCCCCCAGCAGGGCGGTGCCGGCACGGGCGCGAGCATCAGCTTCGACTGGAGGTCCGTAGTATCCACATTCGGGATTCGAACAAATCAAGGAGATAACCAAATAACGGAGGAGCAAAATACAGCACGGTACTGACTGACCAGTCGGCAAGCATTCGGTTGCCCGACAATCCATGGGAACAGCAAGCCCAATTCATCGTATCACCGGCTTTGGCTATCGACAATGAATCCGCTGCAACAGGATGCCAATTCAGGTGATCTTGTGGGCGGGACAGGGCAGCCACTAGGGCTGCCCCTACCATTCCGGCCCCCGAACCACCTGAAACGGAACGTTTCCAAGCAGTTGCGCCCGGTAGCCACTCCCATACCCCTGTTGTAAAATGGCCCTCGACCCAAGGCACTTACTACACAAGGAGTTTTTCCATGATTAAGGTTTCTTTTCTTTACCCCAATGAAGAGGGGAAGAAGTTTGATATGGACTACTACACCGGCACGCACATGCCCCTGGTACACCAGCGTTTGGACTCCATGGGGTTGCTGCGGAGCGAAGTGGAGAGCGGCGTGAGTTCCGCTGACCCCAACGCGGCGGCGCCCTTTGTGGCCGTGGGCAACCTGTACTTCGAAACCACCGACGAGGTCCACGAGGGGTTCAAGACCCACGGGCGGGAACTGATGGGCGACACGCCCAATTACACGGACATCCGCCCGCAAATCCAGATCAGCGAACTGGTCTAGAAAAATCCACGAAGGCCACGAAGGACCACGAAGAGGGATTTTTCCACGAATAGGCACGAATGTTCACTAATTGGTTGGGTGGACTTCAGCTTGACTACTGACCTGGCCGGAGTCTTTCTGGAGAGAAGGCAATCCATTACATTCGTGCCCATTAGTGCTTATTAGTGGATAAAGAGAGACAACTATGAACGCTGCTTTTGACAGCCTGGCCGAGCGGGTGGTTAAGGAACACTGGGACTTTTATCCCACCGCCGGTTCCCGCATAGGTCGCCACGAGTATGACGGGCAGCTTCCGGACCTGTCGCCACACCGGATTACGCGGAGGGTAGAGGAGTTGCGGCGGGGGCTGGCTCAGCTTTCCGGGCTGGCCGACGGCAATAGCCGAGCCGGGACGGGGGAGCCGGAGGACCGGCTGACCTACCGCCTGCTGGAACTGTTTTTGCGGCGGGAGTTGTTCAACCTGGAGGAGATGCGGACGCTGGAGAACAACCCCATGCGGCAGGTGGGGTACCTGAACGTGGGCGGCTACGTGAAGCGGGACTACGCGCCCCTGGTGGACCGGTTGCGCAGCGCCACGGAGGCCATGGAACAGGTCCCCGACTTTCTGAACGTAGTTGACGCAGCCCTGGCGCCTGAATTAAGCCGTCCGGTGCTGGAGATGAGTATTGAGAGCTACCGGGGGATGGCCCGCTTCTATCGCGTGGACCTGGGTGTTGACCCGGACCAGTCGGGCAGCGACGTAAACGACGCGGAGACCCTGGCGAAGTTTGACCAGGCCCGGGAGCAGGCGGCGCGAGCCCTGGACGGCTTTGTAGTCAAGCTGGAGGAACGCCTGGCCAGGATGCCGGAGGGCGCAGAGGGGGACTTTGCCATCGGCTCGCAACTGTATTCGGATATGCTGGCCTACGGCGAGGGCGTCAACGTGCCGCTGCGGGACATCATCGAGCTGGGACAGGCCAACATGGAGCGAAACCTGGAACGCCTGGCCGAGGCCACGGCGGCTGTCGGGCCGGGGCGCTCGATACGGGATATTGTGGGGGAGATTGGCCGGAACCACCCCGCCGCCGAAGCCCTGATACCGGAGACCCGGGCCATGCTGGAGGACATCCGGCAGTCGCTACTGGACCATGACATTATTTCCCTGCCTGCGGAGGACCGCTGCCAGGTTATCGAGACGCCCACCTACATGCGGTACGCCTTTGCCGCCATGGATAGTCCCGGCTCGCTGGAAACCCGGTCCACCGAGTCCTACTACTACGTAACTCCGGTGGAGGAGACGTGGACGGACGCCCAGGCCGAGGAGTGGCTGTCCAACTTCAACTACGACACGCTGCGCATCATTTCCATCCACGAGGTATATCCGGGCCACTTCGTCCACCACCTGCACAACAGCTACGGACGCCCGCTGCCCCTGGTCAACCGGGTGGCGTCGTCCTATGCCTTTACCGAGGGGTGGGCGCATTACACGGAAGAAATGATGCTGGAGACCGAGTACGCCCGGGGCCAGGCGGCCCTGCGGGTGACCCAGTTGCTGGAGGCCCTGGTGCGAAACTGCCGCTACCTGTGCGCGCTGGGAATGCATACCCAGGGCATGACGGTGGATGAGGCAACCCGGTTTTTCATGGACAACGCGTACATGGAGGAACTGCCGGCCCGCAGGGAAGCATTGCGGGGCACCTTCGACCCGGGGTATTTGAACTACACGCTGGGCAAGCTGATGATTCTGAAGCTGAGGGAGGACTACCGGCGGGAGCAGGGCTCGGCATATACGCTGAAGGGGTTCCACGACCGGCTGTTGTCCTACGGCGCACCTCCGTTGCCCCTGCTGCGGGAGGTAATGCTGGCCAACCCGGGGGACGGGCCGTTGTAGTGGGGGGCCTTCACCCCAGCCCCTTTCCGTGGGGGCGAGGAGTGACATTCCTGGCAAGGGTCTTTAAGACAGTTCGAAGGGCAGCCACGAGGGCTGCCCCTACACATTTCGGCGAATCTCGCGAAAAGGATGTCAGGTGCGGAAGTTGGCCCGGCGGAAGGCTTCGGCATATTCGCAGCCGCCCTGGGCGCCGGCGTCGCGGGCCCGCTGGTAAACGTAGTCCACCACCTCGCGTTCCGGATGGTCGGCCACCTGGCTCCGGTGGGCCTGGACCGCCGCCAGCTTGACCTCCATGGTCTCGCCAATATCAATGTAGGTGTCGGGCAGCTCCGTGCCCCAGAAGAGGATGGTACCCGTCTTGTGGGGCTCCAGTCCCTCGTCACTCCAAAGCTCACCGAAGTGGAGATGGTCACGGGCGTAGGGGAATACAGCGTCCAGGGCCACCTGGCCGGCCACCCGGTGGTCGCGGTGCCAGACCATGCCGCGCACGTAGGGCTCGGTCGCCATGACCACGTCGGGCCTGAGCCGCCGGATCTGTCGAACCAGTTGCTTGCGAAACTCGCCGGTATCCTCCAGTTCGCCGTCGGGGTAGCCCAGCTTGACTATTTCCCGGACTCCCAGGACTTCGGCGGCAGCCTCCTGCTCACCATCCCGGATGGAGGCCAACTCGGCGGAGGAAATTCCGGGGTTATCAGTGCCCTTGCCGCCGTCGGTGCAGACGACATAAAAGACTTCGGCGCCCTGGCCGATCCACCGGGCCAGGGTGCCGCCGCACCAGATTTCCGCATTATCGGGATGGGGTGTAACTACGAGAACGCGCTGCGGAGTTTCTTCCATTTACAATTTCCCCTTGAAATCTCCCAGTTTCGGGCCCGGCTTCAACATGCCGAGAACCCAGGGGCCCGGTACCCTTACTCGCGCCACATGTGGCGGGTTTAACTCAGGCGCTGGCCTGGGTGCCATGGCTTTGCAGACCAGCCAGGTAACCCTCCAGGCGGGCCTGACCCTTTTCGACTTCAACCAGGCGATTGGCTATGTCATCAATGCGGCGGTTGGTGTCATTGTGGAGTTTTAGAACCAGGCCGCCCAGGGAAACGCCCACCACCAACACCGTAAGAATTACACCCAGGTAGCCCAACAGGTTCACGTCTGCCATTTGGTTATCCTCAGCCGCCATGGGGTTGGAGGAAGGATCTGGCGGCTACGACCTATGATACCTGCCCCGGCCAGCAGGTACAAGCAACCCGTTTTCCCGAGATACCCACAGAGGTCGAGCAGGATGATTGTCCGCGCCGAGCCAGTCAGTCGTGGTCGCGTTCGCTGAGGACCGGCGCTTCAACGTTGGACTCGCCCAAAAGCGAACCGGCCAGGAGGCCGCCGGAGATTATGATTTTCATGGCATCGTCCACGCTGATGTCGGTGAAGGTGACGTCAGTGTAGGGCACCACTATGAGGAAACCCGAGGAGGGAACGGGGGTGGTGGGAACGTAAACGGCCAGCATGTCCTCGCCGTCGGTCTCGCCGAGGTAGGAGGTAATCAGGCCGATGGACTTGGACCCCTGGCGGGGAAATTCCACCAGTACCACGCCCCGGTAAGGACGGTCATCGCCACGGCTGAGGGTCTGCATGGCGCTGCGCAGGGGGCTGTAAATGCTGCCGATGCCGGGCACCCGCTCCACCAGCCAGTGAACCCCGTTAATCATCCGCTGGCCCAGGCCGTGGGTGGTGGTCACCAGCACCCCGCAAATTAAAACCAAACATAGGGCAACACCCGAGGCGCGGGGGGGGGGAATTGTCAGGGAAATAAAAAGGATTGTCAGGATTACCGGATCCACCAGGTCGAAGATAAACTTGAGAATCCAGATAGTAATGAAAAGAGGCAGAATTACCAGGAGGCCCGCGGCAAGGGTGGCCTCAAGATGGATAATCATTCTGCGGGGAAAGGGCCTATCGTCCTCTGAGCGCCTGGCCATAGCTCTTTGTCGTTCCTCTGGCAACGGATGGGGTAAGCAGGGCTAAGCAGCCCAATTGCCGGCGTCTGCCGCGAGACGCCGGCCTGGTCCGGACTATGCTGGGGAAAGCGCACACCGCCACCGGGAAGCGCCGACATCTCCCGGAAAGTGAGCGCAGGCAAGGTAAAGGCGCGGTGCGAGGCAGGGGAAATTCAGCGTCCGGAAACGCTCTTGCAACAACCTCAGGTCGAGCGGGAGGCTGACCTTTCTTCTACCAGAGCATCGTAAACCCCGGCTATCCGCTCGGCCACCTTGTCCCAGCTCAGGTCTTCGGCCCGGCGGCGGGCGGCTACGCCCATGCTGTGCTGCAAGCTTTTGCTTGATATTAGCATTTCGAGGGAATTAGCGAAAGCCTCCGGGCAGCGCCAGGACTTGAGATAGCCGGTGCTGCCGTGCTGTACCACGGTGGGCAGGCCGCCAACCCGGGATGCGACTACCGGTGTACCGCAGGCCATGGATTCCAGGGCGGCCAGGCCAAAACTCTCGTAAAAGGAGGGAACGACACACACGTCGGCGGCGCTGTAATAGACGGGAAGCTCTTCCTGGGCCACGCGCCCCACGAAATCTATGAAGTCGTCAACCTGCAGCGTTCCGGCCAGTTCCCGCAGGCGCTCTACCTCACCGTCCTGGCCATTGTCGTCGCCTACGACGAGGACCCGCACGGGCTCGCAGGTATCCAGATGAGCGGCGGTGCGGACCAGCAGCTCCACGCCCTTGAGGGACTCGATGCGGCCCACGTACAGCAGGACCTTGTCGCCGTTGAGGCCCAGGCGCTGTCTCGATTCTTCCCGGTCCAGGGGACGGAAGGTGCCCAAATCCACTCCGCAGGGGGCCAACTGGATGCGCTTCACGTCCGCGCCGTAGAGCCTTGCCATGGAGTCCCGCTCGTGGGGGCTGAAAGCAATGATCCGGTCGGCGGAGGCTATCAACTGCTCTTCCACTTCCTGCCGTTCCACGGGCTCATTCTCGCCGGCCCGTGACTGCATCTTAATGCGAGAGAGGGTGTGGAAGGTTATCGTGTGGGGGATATCCAGCCAGCGGCTGAAGGCGCGGCCCAGCCAGCCGGAAAGCCAGTAGTGGGAATGCACGGCCCGATAGGTCAAGTCGTTGCCGAGGGTAAACGCCTTCATCTCCTCGAGGAAGTCGGGCAGTACCCCGTACAAGGAGTGCATGGGGGCGTCGGGCTCTCCGGCGGGCAAGTGAATGACCCGCACATTGCCAGATATGGCTTCAATCATGTTCGGAGAATTACGGTTCGAACCATCAGGGCTCGGCCCGGTATTCTTGCCGCCGGTCACATCCGGCTGCCCAGCATGGGGGCGGTACTCGCGGGTAAAGACGTCCACGGGGATGCCGATGTTGCCCAGGGACCTGGCCAACTGGCGGACGTAAACATTCATTCCGCCGGCCTTGCCCTCGCCGGGGGCCGCCAGGGGACTGGCATGGAAGGAGATGAAGGCTACTCTCGCTTCGCTCAACTGTTGCTCACCGCCGTCGGATTGCTGACCACCATGCGGTAGATGGTCCGATTCAGGCCGCCCAGGTGATACTTGTAGGGTTCCGGTCCGCGCAAGAAATCGAAGTAAGACTTTCCCTGCTCGATGGCTTCCCGCAGGCACAGGGCATTGAGGAGAAGGCCCACGCTGTAGTAACCGTATTCCGGATTATACCCGCTGTTGTAAAGATAGCGAGTGCCGTTATAGTCGAAGCACAGAGAGGTAGCGACATCGCCGCCATCCATCTCAAGAAAGTAGAGGCGCAGCATGTCCAACTGGGAAGTACACTCGGCTATGCGACGGAAAAACGCTTCCCGCTCCGCGGTCATGTAGGCGTCTTTTTCGGGGTCGCTCTGGCGCATCAGGGCGAGGAAATCGTCCAGCCTGGCCGCCACCGCCGCCGGGTCCTGTACGGAGTACCAGCGCCAGCCCTCCACCGATTCCAGGCGGCGGAGCTTGCGGCGCAGTTCGTGGCGATTCTTCTTGGAAAGGCCGGAGAGGTATTCGTCCCAGGTTGAAGGCAAGGCCAGGCCGGGAGTCACGTCTTCCTCCGTAACTTCCACGTGGTAACCCTTCCGGCGGGCCAGTTCGGGCAAATGTTCCAGGGTTGGCGAACCCTCAATGAGAGAGGGAAGTTCCAGCACCCCCCATCTTTCTCGTTCCAGCCAGGCCAGGAAGGCGGAAAAGAACTCGTCCTCCCTGCCGGGGAGCACCATGAAGTCGTTGTAATCGAAGGTCTCCGTGCTCCCCACAAAGGAGAGGGCTTCACCCTGACGGGACATGGAAGCTATGGCAGTAACCGTGTCTCCCTCCCCGGTTTCATTTTCCGGGACGTTGCCAGGGACGTTGCCAGGGACGTTGCCAGGGACGTTGCCAGGGACGTTGCCAGGGACGCTGCCGATTCCATCCTTCAGGTAGAACCCGGCCATTTCGCGGCCTTCGTGGAAAGAGTCCCACCAGACCTCCTGCCACTGGGGCATGAGATAGAAGGTGTTTACGGAGCATTGGGACAGCAGTTCCAGCCATTGGGCCCGGATATCCTGGAAGGACGTGAGGGGGATCGCGGCCATGCTGGTGGTCAAATCAGGCATCCCTCCGCAACAGGGCCAACAAGGAATCCCGGTTCCAGTCGCCGGAGGCGAAGTCGCCCCGGACGGCGGTAGTGATAACCCTGGCGCCGGGCTTTTGCACACCGCGCATTGCCATGCAGAGATGTTCCGCCTCCAGTTCCACCGCCACGCCAATGGGCGACAGGGCGGAATGGACGGCATCGGCGAACTGGCCGGTCAGGCGTTCCTGCACCTGGGGGCGACGGCAGGCGACCTCCAGGGCGCGGGAAAGCTTGCTGATTCCGGCGATTCTGCCGTTGGGGATATAGGCTACCCTGGCGGAGCCGAAGAAGGGAAGCAGGTGATGCTCGCACATGGAATAGAAGGTGACATCGCGAAGAAGCACGGGGTCGGTGCTTTCCTCGTCAAATATGGCGTCTATGGCATCCCGGGGGTCCATGCCAACGCCGGAGAAAAGCTCCGCATACATTCGCGCCACCCGCTGGGGGGTTTCCCTGAGGCCATGGCGGGCGGGGTCTTCGCCGACGGCCGCCAGCAGGTCCGCCACTATTTTTTCGATCGGCTGGTGAATCGTACTACCCACCTTTTGGGAAAGCTGGTGAGAACTGTCCCGCATATCCGGCGCGCCTGGCAAGTTCACAGGAGCAGGGAAGCGGTTGCCGGGACGCTTATGGGGTATGCGCAGGGGTAAGAGTGGCCGCCTCCACGGCTTCCATGGTCGGCTCAATTTCAACGGTCTGGGCGGTTACGCTGCTCACCGCCAGGTCCGGGTCTTTGAGGCCTGAACCGGTAATGATACATACTACACGCTGGTCTGACAGATTCAAGCCCTGGCTTACCTGCTTGATCAGTCCCGCCACCGACGCGGCGGAGGCGGGTTCGCCGAAAAGACCCTCCCTGGACGCCAGGAGGCGGTAGGCCTCCAGGATTTCGTCGTCGCTGACCATGTCAATGAGGCCGCCGGACTGATCCCGGGCCTTCAGGGCCTGCTGCCAGCTGGCGGGATTTCCGATGCGTATGGCTGAGGCAATGGTCTGGGGATTGTTGATTGGGTAGCCGTGAACGATGGGCGCGGCGCCGGCCGCCTGGAAGCCCATCATGCGGGGCAGGGTACGGGTGCGCTCCAACTGATGGTATTCAACAAAGCCCTTCCAGTAGGCGGTTATGTTGCCGGCATTGCCCACGGGTATGAAGAGGTAATCGGGGGCGTCGCCCAGAACGTCGGCAATCTCGAAGGCGGCGGTTTTCTGGCCTTCTATGCGGTGGGGGTTGACGGAGTTGACCAGGGTGATGGGGTGATTGCGGGTAAACTCCCGGACCAGGGTGAGGGCGGCATCGAAATTGCCGTCCACCATAATTATCCTTGCTCCGTAGGCCATAGCCTGGGCGAGTTTGCCCAGCGCCACCTCCCCCTTGGGAATGAGAACATAGGCCTGAAGGTCCAGGTAGGCGCTGTAGGCGGCGGCCGAGGCGCTGGTGTTGCCCGTGGAGGCGCACATGATGCCCACCGCGCCCTCTTCAACGGCCTTGGCAATGGCAACCACCATGCCGCGGTCCTTGAAGGAGCCGGTGGGATTACAGCCCTCCAGCTTGAAGTAGAGCTCCTTGCAGCCCAATTCCTTGCCCAGGTGATTGGACTTTACCAGGGGGGTATCCCCCTCTCCCAGCGAGAAGATGGGGGTATCCTCGGTAAGAGGCAGAAAGTCCCTGTACTGTTGCAGAACACCGATGCCCATGCTATTTTTGCAATCTCAGGCAGTTTTTGCACTTGCGGGATGACCAGCGCCGCCCCCGTATGGGGCGCCAGGAAGGTGGACAGACCCAGCCCCTTCCAGATTTCGACTTTCGCCGGAGTGAAGGACCGAAGCCAAGCCGGCTTTGATATTCCGGAAGGCCGAGTTGCGTGGTAATTCTTCACCCCCATCCTAGCCTTCCCCCATCAAGGGGGAAGGGACACCTGGATTGTATTCTAATCCTCAATCCGCAGCAGGCTGTTTATTTCCTGCACAACCTCCAGCTCCGCCGCCAGCTTAAGGGACTTCTGCACCGACGACTCCCGGGCCGGATGGGTAGTTATCACAATCTCAGCGGTCTGGGCAGCGGGGTCGGCGTCCTTCTGCAGCACCGAGGCTATGCTGATGTCCTGCTCGCCCAAGATGCGGGCAATCTGGGCCAGAACCCCGGGCCGGTCAGCTATATTGAGCCGGAGAAAGTACTTGCACACCAGGTCGTCAATAGACCGTATGCTGCCGGACTCCTCGATAGTCCCAGCGGGCAATGGACACGGGCCCGTCTGCAGGTTGCGGGCGATTTCAATCAGGTCGCCTACCACCGCGCTGGTGGTGGGTCCGCGACCGGCTCCCCTGCCGTGAATAAGCACCTGTCCGCAGAGGCTGCCCTCCACTTCCACCGCATTATACACCCCATCCACCTTGCCCAACATAGTATCCTGGGGAATCAGGGCCGGATACACCCGGGCCTGAATGGCACCGTCGGCCCCGTTGTCGGCCCCGTCTTCCCTGGTGGCTATGGCCAGGGACTTGATGGCATAGCCCAGTTCGTGGGCGTAGCGAAAGTCCTGGAGCTGCAAACGGCCGATTCCCTCGCGGTAAATGTCCTGGGGGGCGACGCGGCGCTGGAAGGCCAGGCCGGCCAGGATGGACAGCTTGTAAACGGCATCGTAGCCTTCAACGTCATTGGTGGGGTCCGCCTCGGCATAGCCCCGTTCCTGGGCCTCGGCCAGGGCCAGGGAAAAATCGGTGTGGTCGTTGGCCATGCGGGTGAGAATGTAGTTGGTGGTGCCGTTGATGATACTGCGGACTGAGCGAAAACGGTTGGCAGCCAGTTCCCGGGACAGGCAGCCGATGATGGGAATGCCGCCGCCCACGCTGGCCTCGTACAGCAGGTTGAGCCCGTTCTCCCGGGCCAGGGAAAGGAGTTCGGGGCCCCGCTTGGCCATGACCTCCTTATTGGCGGTCACCACATGCTTGCCGCCGGCCAGGGCTCCCTCCAGGTAGCGGGCGGCAGGGTCCTCACCGCCGATAACCTCAACCACCACGGAAATTTCCGGGTCGGCCAGGATGTCTTCAGGGTTGGTGGTAATCACGCCGGGCGGCAGGAACAAGTCCCGGTTACGGGAGGGGTCGCGTACCAATGCCTTTTTCAGGTGGACGGGACGGCCAACCTGGCCGGCAATGGCATGGGGCTGCTCAAGCAGGGCTTCGGCCACGCCGCCCCCCACGACGCCCAGGCCCAGCAGGCCGACATTAACGGGTTTATTGTCGCTGAAACTATTCATCTCACATCAGGAAAGCAGATTTGACACAAGGTAACAAGGCGCGGCGTTCAACAAGCGGCATTCAATAAGCGGCATTCAATAAAAGGCATTCAATAAGGGAAGCGCGAAGCTGCCTTGTGTTTCCAAAGGGCCGCTTACGGGAAACCGGGGGCGCCACCCGCCGGACGACCCGGCTGCTCCATCCTGGGAGCCGACAGGTGAACCTGGTCTGCCACCCAGGCATAAAGCTCGCTGTTGAACTTTATTTTCAGCCATCCTTCGTCGGAGCCCCGTGAAATCTGATCCTCGTACCACTCTTCAACCCGGATTTGCGACAGCTTGCCGCGCATGCGCAATTCCTTTCCCAGGGAGTTGCGTTCCTCTTCGGTCAATTCCTGCACTGCCTCCGAGTCCATGGCAATCAGATCTTCATATCGGACCAGGTTGCGTTCCTGGGCGCCGGAAATCACATGGATAATGTACACGCCCTCCTGGGTAAAGATGGGGTCGCTTATTTCTCCTTCGGGTATTCGCTCCCGATTGCGGGCGGGATTGCCGAAGAGGTCGTCATTTAGTTCGGGGAAGGCGTCCCTGGGGACCCAGCCCACGTAGCCCTGGGGATCAGCAAAAACGTCGGGCGTATTGACCTCGGCGGCCACCTGGCCGAAGTCCTCCCGCCTCAGGCGTTCCCGAATCTGCTGAGGGTCGGCGGGGCTGTCCTGCTGCACCTTAATCCACTCGATTTCCACCTGTTCCATGGAATCGGGCAAGGTGGTATCTATGAGAAGGACCAACTGATTCCGCAGAAGCTCCTCCTCCACGAGGCGGCGGTACTGGTCTTCCGACAGCTTGGTGGAAGTCAGGAAGGTAGTCAGCGCGTTGTTGTATTCCTGGTCCAGCTGCCCTTCATCGACCTGCTGGCCTTCCGGGGGAATGGGACGGAAGCGCCGGCGAAGTTCCCGGTCAATATCGTCATCGTTGGCGGTGAAACCCAGCCCGGGAGACGCCTGGCGCAGTATCTCGGCATGGATCATGTCCTGCAGATACTCAAAGGGAACGGTGCTGAGGTCAACCCGACCTCCCTGGTAGCGGTTTATCCCCTGCAGTACCCGGATGCGGTCCACCAGGTCTCCCATGGTAAAGCGGACGTCGCGCACCTCGCCGGCCAGCACGCGGGGAGGACGGAAAAACTCGATGTAGTAGCCGACGCCAACGATGGCCAGGACCACGAAGATGAGGGCTATGCCGATGCCGACGGCGATTTTCTGGCGGCGGCGTTCCTGGACGCGCCGGTCCGAAAGCCGCTGGACATCTTCCGATGTCTCCCGACGGCGGCGACGGCGACGACGGTCGCCGGGGGCCTGGGGCATGGACTCTTCAGGGGACCGGGGAAAGACCATCCTTGACCTCTGGAATTATGCGCAAGAATTGGGCAACCTGCCGTCTAGTACGGAGAAAGGGAATTCCCGGATGCTGTTACCAGCCTTTGACGCAGCTTTCGACGCGGCTTTCGACTCGACTCTCGACTCAAACTTTGACTTAGAAACTATCTCAAGACCGGCGCCAGTTGTGCCAACGGTCTCCCCAACCTGCCTGCTCGCCCTCACCCTAATCCGCCTCGGCGGAAAAGGGGACTTTTGAGATAGTTACTTAGTTCTCGGCGAGTCCCAGTGGATGGACGGTTACTGTGAGTGGGCCAAGCGCCTGGCCCTCGCTCATGGCCCCGGCGCCCAACAAAAGCCGAGCTTTCCAGTTGGAAAGCTCAGCTAACGCTGGAACACGGCTGGGAACATCAGCGAAGACTAACGGCGGATACCGCTGCGTATGGTCTGCATGGGTACGAAGGGAAGCAGGGCCAGGTGCCGGGCCCGCTTGATGGCGTTACTGAGGGCCCGCTGGTGCTTGGCACAGACGCCGCTCTTGCGACGGGGTTCGATCTTTCCCCGGTCAGAGACGTAGCGGCGAAGGCGATCGAAGTCCTTGTAGTCAATGAGCTTAACGTGCTCCACGCAGAATGAGCACACCCGCCGGCGCGGCGCGTAGCGGCCCCTGGGTCGGCCACCGGGACGCGGCCCACCTGCCGGGCGAGGCCCGCGGGGCTGGAAGCCGCCCTGATTGGGTCGGCCTCCCGGGCCGGGGCCACTTCCTGAGCCGGGACCGGGGCCGGTACCGGGTCCCGCCGGTGCGGGTGCCGGCTGGCCAGCCGGGGCCGGAGATGCGGGTGTTGCCGGTGCGGGTGCAGGTGTAGTCATACCTGTTATTTTCCTCCGCTGTTATTCACGCGCTGGTTTGGCCGAAAGTGGCCGACTTCCTAAGGGAATGTCCTGGGCCTAAAAGGGCAGGTCGTCAATGTCGTCGGACGGGCCGCCGTAACCACCGCCCATGCCGCGATTGCCGGCCATGCCTCCACCGTAGTCGTCCATGCCGCGGCCGCCCTGATTATTGTAAGGGGCACCGTAATCATCGCCAGCGGCATCCCGAGGGGAACCCAGCATCTGCATTTCGGTGAGGCTAATGTCATTTGCAATGCGGGCTTGTCCGTCATTGCCCTGGAAGATGCGGGTAGTGAGCCGCCCTTCCACGTAAACTTGCCTTCCCTTAGTCAAATACTGGTTACAAATCTCGGCCATTCTTCCCCATGCATTGACGTTGAACCACATGGTCTCTTCCCGCTGCTCGCCGTCCGCAGTACGGTAGCGTCGGTTGGAAGCCACGCTAAAGGAAGTCACCCCTTGGCCGCTTGGGGTGTAGCGCATCTCGGGGTCTCTGCCGACATTGCCGATGACAATTATCTTGTTCATCCGTTCCTGCTTAAGGCTGTGACCGCTCTTCTGCTGCGGGGGATTCCTCGGCCCCACCTGTGGCCTCGGCGGTTTCGGCCTGGGCTACAGGTTCGGCCTGGGCTACAGGTTCGGCCTGGGCTACAGGTTCGGCTTGGGCTACAGGTTCCTCAGCCACTTCGGCTGACGGTTCCGCCGCCGCTTGCGCCGCAGTCTCGGGAGCAGGTTCAGTTACAGCTTCACTTGCGGGAGTTTCTGCTGATGCCTCCCCAGCCTCAGCCACTTCCGCAGAAGCGCCTTCCGAAGGAGCAGCTTCGGGAGCGGACGCCTCGGGGGCAGTCGCTTCCGCAGCGCCGGACTGTGCTGCGGCAGGGGTTTCGGCTGCTTCACCGGCGGGGGCGTCGGGGGCGGCTTCGGGC
>VXOH01000125.1 GCA_009840135.1 Chloroflexota bacterium
GTTCGTCTACCGTACGCAATCTGATGGACATTCTCGATGGCGACTAGTCACTTCTTGAGCCTTCGCTGATCGCCTGCATCGGACCGGTCTCCGCCGGCACGGCCAAAGAGCTTGGTCTGCGGGTGGATCTGGAATCAGACGAACACACAGTCGAAGGGTTAGTGAAAACGCTGGTCAGCCACTACCAGTAGAACAGTCTTGTCCGTGAATCACCCTTCCTTGAAATTATTCGTGAAAATTCGTGCCCATTCGTGGATGAACCAGGAGAAAAAGCATGACCAGTTTTCCTGATATGAGGCTGCGGCGGGTTCGGGAATTGGAACCGGTGCGCAACCTGGTAAGAGAAACCCACCTCAGCGTTTCCAACTTTATCTATCCTCTTTTCGTTACCTACGGACAGGGTGTCAAGCAACCCATTGAACCCATGCCCGGCAACTATCAGCTTTCGCTGGATATGCTCGAGGAAGAGATTACCGACGTGGTTGACCTTGGAATTCCCGCTGTGCTGCTTTTCGGCCTGCCCGAGGAGAAGGACCCGGTTGGCAGCGGCGCCTATGACCCCGAGGGAATCATTCAGGAGGCCATTCGGGCTATCAAGCAGACGGCTCCCAATCTGATGGTAGTGGGCGACGTGTGCCTTTGCGAATACACCGACCACGGCCATTGCGGCGTCATCGAAGGACAGCGCATAGATAACGACCAGACCCTGGAACTCCTGGCTCGCACCGCCCTGGCCCAGGTGCAGGCAGGGGCCGACATGGTGGCTCCCTCAGCCATGATGGACGGCCAGGTCAGGGCTATCCGCGAGACTCTGGACGCCAACGGCGAGGAAACTGTGCCGGTCATGGGCTACGCCGCAAAATATGCCTCGGCCTTCTACGGGCCCTTCCGCGTGGCCGCCGACTCCACTCCCCAGTTCGGCGACCGGCGCAGCTACCAGATGGACCCGGCCAACCGGCGCATGGCCATGCGGGAAATCGAAAGCGACATCGCGGAGGGCGCCGACATCGTAATGGTCAAGCCGGCCCTGGCCTACCTGGACGTTATCAAGACGGCCCGGGAGCGATTCGACCACCCCATGGCCGCTTACAACGTCAGTGGCGAGTTCTCCATGGTCAAGGGCGCCGCCAGGCAGGGCTGGATTGACGAAAAGGCGGTCACCCTGGAACTGCTCACCGCCATCCGCCGCGCCGGCGCCGACATCATTATCAGCTACCACGCCAAGGAGGTAGCCCGCTGGCTGCGGGGAGAGGAATAGTCCCTATGGCTCTGTTGACGGAAAGAGTTGCCCAGGAAATCGCGGAAATGCACGTCTTCAGCGAGTTGCTGAAGCGGGGAATGAACGTTTTTCGCTCCGTGGCAGAGGATGACGCAACTGCCCTGGTCCGCCACCCGGACGGGGATGTGCTGGAACTGAAAGTCAGGACCAATTGCGAAGGTGGGGACAAGGAATCCTCCGTGTTCAAGACAGCCGAATACCGGCCTGACCGTTTCTCTTTCGTGGTGTGCGTATTCTTGGAGGACCGGAATGTGGCGGAAGTCTGGGTTTTTCCCTCTATGGTCTTCTATGTCTACTCGAGCCTTTCCCGAGGCAAGGTTAAGACCCGGTCCCTGGACCTGGAGTCCGGAGAGCAGAAGTACTACGCTCCCTTAAGGGAATACCTGCGAGGCTTCCGCAGTCGCTGGAGTCTGTTAACCAACTATCCGGAATTCCGGGAGCTTTTGACTTCTCCGGAAGGGTTTGAGGATTTGGAGGATATAGTTACTATGGAGGAAGCTACAGAGCATCCTCCCGAAGAGGGAATACCCTGGGATGAATATGTCGCCAGCATCTCCGAGCCGGTATGGAGTCAGGCGGCTCAACAATAATGTGAGTCGAGAATTGAGCAGAATCCATCCCGACCATCAGCGGAGAATTCAGGTGGCCCTCAATGGCTTGGGGGAAAACCCGCGTCCTTCGGGCATACGCCAAATAAGGCCCAATGTTTACCGAATGCGGGTAGGCGACTACCGGGTTGTTTATCAAGTAGATGACGAAAACCGTACCATACTTATTGGCAAGGTGGAACACCGCGACGAGGCCACTTACCGCGACGTGCGCCGGTTGTTCTGAACCACGTCCCACGATATGCCCTCAAACAGCAGCTACCACGCCAAGGAGGTAGCCCGCTGGCCGCGGGGGTATAGATGTGGGCGACACCCAACGTACACGGCTGGAACAAAAAGTTAGGATTCATGAATACAGAGATTGGTCCAATCGAATGGCAAGCAATCAGCTACTCCAGGTTAAATGCCAAGCAGAAGGAAATCTATAACTTCCAGAAGGCAGCGGCCGTCCTGGCTGACTACGGATTCGACTGTATCAAGCTGGCTGACGACTGGGGAGGAGCGGATTTCCTGGCCTATAACAAGGACCGTGAGAAAACCTACAAAGTGCAGCTCAAGACCCGAGCCTCAGTTTGGAAGAAGTACAAAAACAAGGATTTGTGGATGCTCTTCCAGTCCCCGGTGAGCAAAGGCCCTTGGTATATGATTCACCACGATAAATTGCTGGAACTTGTTCGTCAAAACACTACTTGGTTGGAATCGGAAGTGTGGGAGGACGGTGAATGCCTAAATCGCAAACCTACCAAGGAGTTGCGGAAGGCATTAGCCCCTTACATAATTCCTGGTACCTAATAGCCCTCGGCATCGAATGCCAAACACTCAAGTGAATATCATCTGAGGACTTATGCGCCAAACCGAATCCCAACGATTATTTGAACAGGCCCAGCGGTACATCCCCGGCGGCGTCAACAGCCCGGTGCGCTCCTTCCGCGCCGTGGCAGGAACGCCGCCCTTCATTGCCCGCGGCCAGGGTTCCCACGTCTGGGACGTGGACGGCAACGAGTATATTGACTACTTGGGGTCCTGGGGCCCGCTGGTCCTGGGTCACGCCCATCCCGCCGTGGTGGAAGCCCTGCACCGGGCCGCCGAGGGAGGCACCAGCTTCGGAGCGCCGGTGGAAATGGAAGTGGAGCTGGCCCGCACCATCTGCGGTGCCTTACCATCGGTGGACAGCGTCCGGCTGGTCAGTTCAGGCACCGAGGCCTGTATGAGCGCCATCCGCCTGGCTCGGGCCTACACCGGACGCAGCAAGATCATCAAGTTTTCCGGGTGTTACCACGGTCACGCCGATGGCCTGCTGGTTCGTGCCGGTTCCGGCGCCATGACTCACGGCATTCCCACCAGCGCCGGTGTTCCCGACTCCTACGCCGCCGAGACCCTGGTGGCCGATTACAACGACATTGCTTCAGTGCAAGCCTTCTTTGAGGCGTGGCCGGACGGCATCGCCGGCGTGATTGTGGAGCCCGTCGCCGGCAACATGGGAGTGGTGCCGCCAGCCGAGGGATTCCTGCAGTCCCTGCGCCAGGTAACCGCCGACAACGGGGCAATGCTCATCTTCGACGAAGTTATCACCGGCTTCCGCATTGCCTACGGCGGGGCCCAGACCCTGTATGGCATAACCCCCGACATCACCTGCCTGGGCAAGATTATCGGCGGAGGGCTGCCTGTGGGCGCCTACGGCGGACGCCGTGAGATCATGGAAATGGTTGCTCCTCTTGGCCCCATGTACCAGGCCGGCACTCTGTCCGGTAACCCCCTGGCCGTGACCGCCGGCCTCACCACCTTGACCGAACTGCAACAGGAAGGCACTTACGAGCGACTGGAGACAATGGCGTCACGCCTGGCCGAAGGCATCACACAGGCCTTTGCCCGGGCAGAAGTCCCTGCCACGCTGAACCGCGTGCGCTCCATGATGACCGGCTTCCTGAACCCGGGGCCTGTGGAAACCCTGGCTCAGGTTGAGCAGTCCAATACCGAGGCTTACGGCCGGTACTTCCACGCCATGCTGGACAGGGGCGTTTACCTAGCTCCCTCCCAGTTCGAGGCGGGGTTTGTTTCCCTGGCCCACACCGAAGAGGACATTGACCGGACGGTGGCCATCGCGGAGGATGCTCTGCGAAGTTTGGGGTAGGGGCGGGCTGGGCTATCAGGGCTGTCGAGACCCACTCGACAGTAAGCAGAGAAGGATCGAGGCGGGCCGATGGGCCCGCCTCCTGTTCTGGCTGGTTGGCCTGGGTTGGGCTGTTGACGGTTTAGGTCCCGTAACGGGCGGCGGCGTTGGGGTCGCTGTACTCGACGCCCTTGGTGGCCCAGAAGGCGGCGGCGATGGCGTCCACCGACGCTACCAGTTCCTCGCAGGCGGCCATGTCAACGGTCTGGCGGCAACGGCCGGCCAGCTTCAGCGCGGCATTGAAGGAACCGTGCAGGTCGAAACCTTCAGGCATGTTCGGCCAGGCATAGTCGGCCCAGAGAATCCGCAGCTCACGCTTGCAGATCTCGGCGTGCTCTTCCTTGACCGTAATGTAGCGGGCCATGGTGTTGGCGTAGGCCATGTGGTCATCGCCCTCTTCCAGGGCCTGCATCCGCAGCACCATCTTCTGGACGGTCTGGGCGGCTATCTTGGCGGAGACAGGATCGTAAATGCCGCAGGGGATGTCACAATGGGCTTCAGCATCTTGAACCTTCAACCATTGGAGCGGGTTAAACATTCTTGTTCTTCCTCATTTCTAAGTTTGGCCCGTAGGTTTGGGCAGTCCCAAGGTTACAAGAAATCGCCCATTGGCGCAACCCCTGCTCCGTCTTGGGTCAGGGCTATCGCATGAATAGTGGTGGGAAACTAGAATAGGAAAACCGAAGAAGGG
>VXOH01000059.1 GCA_009840135.1 Chloroflexota bacterium
GATGTTGCCACCGTCACCGAACACTCAAATACCCCGCAAAACTAAACAGAACCCTAACTCTTGATAAGCATCATGGTCTTGACTCGCAGGAACTGGAGGTACAAGTGAGGGTTCAATAACAGCACATTTGAAAGTCTTCTTAACCATTAAGTCGCCACCTCTCTGTTTCCCTTACTATCCATCGGAATACTCCGAAGGAAGATTGCAGTCTTCCTACGGGGTTTTTCGTGCTATCTGATTTGTACCTACAGAGCCTACCCGGAAATTCCGTAGCTGTCAAAAGCTCATTGACAGCCCGGGGCCGCTCATCACATAATCCCCTTGCCACAGTTAACCTCCTTTAAGCGCGCCACCTGTAACGGGTCCAGGCGTTTATGCCCCCTTGTTTGGCGCGCATAGGAAGGTTTGACTGTGGCGGTTAGCCTGACCCTAGCCACCAAGGGGGTTCCTTCCCATGACTTCCCCATCTCTTTCCGCCCAGGGCATTGTCCTGCTTGCCCTGTTTTTCTTAACCCTTTTCCCCGCCTGTGACGCCGCCGAGCAATCAGTGGTCGTCGTTTCAGAGAATGAAGTCGAGTCGCTGCCGCCGCCCACTGTCGCGGCCCCCGAGCGACCAGCCCCAGCTGTACATCAGACTGCAGCTCAATACTCCGACCCACCGACACCGAGGCCCACTCCCATACCCACACCTTCTCCGACTGCCCTCATTGCCCCGACTCCCGAAGCAGGGCACGAAACTGTGCCGCCTCCCTTTCCCACCGACGTCGTTCATAGCATCGGACCGAAGACTCCCATGAGCGTAGAGGCCGCTCTAATCAGGGATGCGGGAGTCCTGCTGTTTGAAGCGGGTCAATACGCCGACGCCATCGCCAAGTTTGAGGCGGCGATGGAAGAAGTTGGAGAACCCGTGCGGATACTCCACACCTGGATTGGCCAGTCCTATCGCATGTCCGGGGACATGAACCAGGCCATTTTCCATTTCAGTCGGGCCATCGAAATCTTCGACAACAGTTCAGACCGCGCTAACCGCGCCATAACGTACCAGGATATGAACCTTTGCGCCGAAGCCATGGAGGACTCCTACGCCGCCCTGGGCATGGAACCCTTCATCAGCGAAGGGTCTCACTCGTATCTTGAGGCGCACCTGGCCCTTGCCACCTGCCTGACCCGTGGAGAACGGTACAGCGAAGCGCTGGAACACATGACGAAAGGACTGGCAATCGCCAATGGAGCTGGAGTTCGGCAGGAGAGAATGGACGGACTGAATGGGTTGAAGTCCGATATTGAAGCCGTGGCCGACGGGTCCATGGACCTGGAGAACTTTTTTGCCGCCAAGACGTTCCATTTCATACAGCAGGGGTTGGCCTACCTGAACGCCGGAGACTTCCAGGAGGCTATCAAGACTTTCGAGTCGGCGCGGGCAAGGCACTGGCGCAAGTCCTCCGGCATCTTCAACTTCCTGGGCCAGAGTTACGCCGGCGCGGGGAACCACGAGACCGCGATTCTCAATTACTCCAAGGCCATTGAATTAAGGGATGACGCCTACAACCGGGTATTCCGAGCGTCCCAATATTTTGCCTATGGTGACTGCGAACCGGCGACTGCCGATGCTCTGGTCGCTTTGGAACAACCGCTTTATGTTGACGCGAGGATGCACACGGCATCCGACGCGAACTGGATTGTGGGTTACTGCCTTGGCGCGGAGGGCCAACTGGAGGAAGCGGTGAATTACCTTGAAAAGTCCATCAGGTTGGCCCGGTCGAGCAACTATTCTGCGGAAGAAATTGAGGGTATGAATGAGGTGTACGAGGGGGTACAGGCGCTCTTAGAAGGCAATTAGCGGCGGCCCCGGGTCTCTGGCCGGGAGAGGTAGGCGTGGTTCCGAGCCTTTTTCTTGCCCTTCTTGGCGCTTGCCTGACCATGAGGGGATGGAGGCAGGGATTGGCGTGTCTGCGCGCGCCCTTCTCGGGGTTGGCTCTGTTGCCGACCGGCTGGTGAACGCGACAGTGATGGAGAGGACGGTGCCCTGGGATGGATGCGCGGAGTGCGAACCGCACCGCCGCCGTCATCATCGTCACCGCCGTTGCCAGGACGCTGGTAGCCGTACTTGGGAGAGAAACCCACTTCAGAGGAGGCGCCTCGGGGGTACCGGTCCAATATGGCCTGTCGCTCTTCCAGACTGATTCTGAAAAAGTTCTCCCCCATCAACCGTGCTATTCGGGCCTGGTCGCCCTCGGACCGTATGACGTACCTGCCGGGTTGTTTGTCCCGCAAAGCCTCCAGCTTTTCCACCAGTATTTCCGAGTCAACCCAGGCTTCCTCAATTTCATCCCAATCGTCTTCGTTCTCGTAAAAGTTCCGGTGCATGTACTCGACGCTTCGGTACAGGTCCCAGAAGGAGTCGTCTCGGGTCTCCCGCTGCAACTGACGGGCGATGTCCCTGAGCAGGAGGTGGGAACCGTTGGCCCATCCGCGGTCTTCTGCCACCGCCTTCAACTGTTGGGCCACCGACGCCCAGACTTTCTCCGAAGCCTGAAGCCGGTTGCCTTTTTCGTACTCCAGGGCAACATGCTCCCTGAACCGCTGGCTAAGGGCGGCGTGGGCCGCTTCGTCGCTCTGGCCGGGAGGCGGCAGGGGTGTTTCCGGTACTTTGCTGACCATTGTCGCACCTATGATTGTGATGGAATCATTCTATCACAGGCAAGTAGGCGGCTGAGTGTCCACAGACTCTATGCCACCTTCGGCACGGCCCATCGCATACCGCCATGGTTCCCTTTCTTCACTTCAGCCAGGGCCGAGGCTTGAAAAGCCAGCGTGGACATCATCATGTGCAGGGTGATGTGGGCCAGACCTCGGACACAGTGGGCCTCCAGTCTCCTGGACTCCTTCAGGGTCTTGAACAGCCGCTCGACGCTCCAACGCTTCGCGTAGAGGTCGTTCCACTCTGGACTGTTGCGCCGGGTGATGGGTCCCAATATCCGCATCAATTCCGGTGAAGCCGCAGGGTCTTCGGAATAAACGGTGTCGCAATGCAGGATACCGCCCTTCATTGACTTCTTCAGATGGCATCCGCCTTCTTTGCAATGGTAGATGTACTCCCCTTTCCCCGAGGTTCCTACAAACTCCATGGGAACATTGCCCAGGCAGTGGGGCAGGGAGTCCTTGTCATAAACCCCGTCATAGAGGTCATCGCGGGACGTGGGTTTGCGGATGTGGATTATCGGGTCAACATTCTTGCCGTACAGGTACGTGAAGTTGGTCGCCGCATCATAACCCCGGTCCGCCGTAGCGACTGAGGGTTTGAACCAGACGTAATCCCCGTAAGCCTTCTTCATCACCTCCGGGAGTTCAGGCGAGTCGCTTCTGTTCCCTGGCGTCACCCTAAAGGCCAGAGGCAAGCCGTATTTCGCATCCGCGACCATGTGCATCTTGTACCCGAAAAAGAACTCCGTGCCTTCCTTGTCCTTGGACTTGGCAGAGTGCTTTACCCCCCCAGGCCGCTTCGGGGTCGCTGGGGGTACGGCCCTTCTTGCCCTTGTTGGGATTGGAGTGAGAACGAACCGCTGTCGCGTCTATGGCGACTTCATTCCCCAGGTCGGGGAGACATCCCTTCAGGTCTTTGGTCAAGGTTATGACGCATTGCTCCACCGAGTCAGTGTGAAGGGCGAGGCGCTGGATAAATCGGTTGAAGGTGGTCCGGTGGGGCAGGTAATCACCGAACCCGCAGGTCTCCCGGAATGCGGGGATGTCCTGGAGATGCCGGATGATGTCGTTGGTGTGGGCCAGATTCAGAGCAAATGAGGCCAGGTAAGCCCTCCAGATGGGTTCGACCCACTGGCCTTGAGGCCCACGCCTGGTATCGCTCCTGAGTTCTGCCAGGAGGTTGGCTGAATCTACCGTATCCAGCAACTCCCCCAGCGCGGCAAACCGGGACGGTTGCGGCAGTGCGCCGCCTTGAGTAGAATGTCTGTAGGCCATTAGGAGGTACCAGCTCCTTCTGGAACAGAAACCGCCGGTGAGTACCAGTCTCCGGCGGTTTCGCCTTGTAAGTTTACGCGCTCATTTTAGCTGATTTCGTATCTGGCCGCTACCAGCAAATGTCAGTGGCAAGGCACGAATGGCTGTCACTATGGTCCTCTTTTTGGCGTGATTATGTATTGACACCCGGGCGTCAGGGTGTAAGATAACTTTGGTGGAGATGGAGGGTGTCGAACCCTCGCCGGTGAGTTTTGAAGACCCTCGGCCTCCCAGAGCATCCCCGCTTTTTCAACCAGGGTGGGAGAGGTAACCTCTCCAGGACACAAACACCCCGGTTGGTTGTTGGAACCGGCGAGTACAGCCCTCAGAAAGCTCTCGCCGGTTGTTTTTGTGTCACGCCTAATCATCCCCCCGGTTGGGGTCTGGCGCAATCACCCCTTGACTCTTGATACTCTACCAATCACCGCGCCCTTTAGACATTTTTGCATAGCACCATCACGTCCATTTCCCTGGGAAACTGCCGACGAGAGAAGGGCGGGTTTATCACCCGCCCTTTTTTCTTGTATTCGGTTTTGACATAATCTGCCCAACCCGGAAGCTACCACGTCTAACCGGAATATGGCATGCCTGACCCTGTGCCGGGCCGAAAAACTTGCACTTCCCTACCTCGCCCAGGGCAATCGCATTATGAATGGTATAGTCAGGGAGTAAGGAAAA
>VXOH01000056.1:0-9420 GCA_009840135.1 Chloroflexota bacterium
CTAGGGGTTCTTTTCACCTTTCCCTCACGGTACTGGTACGCTATCGGTGACCAAGAGTATTTAGCCTTGGAGGGTGGTCCCCCCGACTTCCCACAAGGTTTCCCGTGCCCCGTGGTACTCAGGTAAACGCCGGAAGTCCTGCCTCTTTCGCCTACGGGGCTATCACCCTCTATGACGGCCCTTCCCAGGGTCCTTCGGCTAGAAGCAAGATTGGTAACTCCCTCGGGTCTGGAGAAGCGACCCCAGGCGTTCCCTATAACCCCGCTATGACATAGGCCTTCCCGCCGTTAAGTCATAACGGTTTAGGCTCTTCCCCGTTCGTTCGCCACTACTTAGGGAATCTCGGTTGATTTCCTTTCCTCGGGGTACTTAGATGTTTCAGTTCCCCCGCTTACCCTCTCGCATTGCGAGATGAACCGGCTCAACACCGGAACAGGTTTCCCCATTCGGGAATCCCCGACTATGCCTGTTAGACGGCTCATCGAGGCTTTTCGCAGCCTTACCGCGCCCTTCATCGGCCCTTGGTCCCAAGGCATCCACCGTAAGCCCTTAATAATTTGACCCACGCTAAGAACTCCAAACTTTTCAGTTTGAGTTTTCAGGACAATTTCTTAAGGTTCCTTATTCTCTTTTTAAGGTGCAACAAAAAGGGCGGTTGGGTTACCCCAAACCGCCGTTCGGGTTCTCCCAATTCTCGCTATGCTTTCAGGTAATTTTCATACCTTCCCGCTCAACTCCGCCTTTTCTGTACGAAGGGATTATAGAGACGCTTTTTCCGCACGTCAAGGGGTGTTCCATGCATTTCGTGGAATTGGAAGCCAATTCAGTGGGAATCTCTCTTCTGTTCCAGCAGTAAGAAGACATAGTACCTCGTGTAGCTGCCCGGCAACCCCGCCCGTGCGTCCTCGTAGTCCCAGGTTGCGTACAGGTCCCCCCAACCCCCATCGGCCAAGCCCCTCTCAACCGCGACAACATTATTTCTACTGGAGGTGCTGTATACCACCACCATTTCGTCCCAGCCCACACGCTTCTCCTCACGCCACCTGAGTGTGGGGTCGGTAGTGAGACCAATACGGATAGATTGGCTGGCCTCCTGGTACCGGCGTATGCCGGCATTAAGTTTGTCAACGAGCCTCTCGCCGGGCCGTCCGCTGAACTCTCTCCACTTGAGCATTCTGAACTGGTCCCCTACCTGCCTTTAAAGACCGGCGGTCTCTTCTCCAGGAAGGCCTGCACAGCTTCCCGGTGGTCTTCGGTACTGCGAGCCTGGTCCTGTGCCACGTGGGCCAGGTCCAGGTGTTCCCGGAAGCTCTGGTCGGTGCTCTGCCGCACCAGGTACTTAATCAGGGACTGGGACCGGGTTGCCCCTTCCGCAATTCTTGCCGCCAGCGCCAGCGACTCCGTCATCAGCTCGTCATCGGGCGTCACCTTGCTCACCAGGCCCAGCTGCAGGGCCTCCGCCCCGGTCACCCGGTCGCCGGTATATTGAAGCAGCAGCGTGTTGCTCACCCCGATGAGCCGGGGCAAGTTCCAGCAACTACCATCGGCCGGTATCAAACCCATGCGGGCGAATGCCTCGGAAAAGATTGCTTTCTCAGCCGCGATACGGATGTCGCAAGCCAGGGCCAGTCCCATACCGGCGCCAATGGCATGGCCGTTTACCGCCGCTATGGTAGGCTTCTGCAACTCCTGGAGCCTCAGTACCATTTCCGGGGCTCGGGACGATTCCGGGTCGAACTGCTTGGCATACCGCGCCTCCATGCTTCCCCACGGACGACTGGCAGCCAAGTCACCCCGGGCATCCCTGGCCTCAATGCTGCGGTTGAAGCCACGCACGTTGGCTCCCGAGCAGAAGGAAGGCTCCGTGCCCGTAAGAAGCAGTACCCGCAACTCCGGTTCGTCTTCGAATCGGTCAAGGGCATCGAAAAACCCTGCAGCCATGTCCGCATCAATGGCGTTTCGGGAGGTGGGATCGTGCAGTGTAACAATCAGGACACCGTCCCGGATATCGGTCTTAACGTGCTCGTCTGGCATTTCAACTCCCCGCCCCTGGCTCGGGGCGGCCTGATATTTCAACAGATTCTGCGCCTGCAGCTCGAAAACAAACCTTATCACAAGAATTGGTAATTTGACCGGGAGAACCTTATAATCCTGCCATCACTGGGTGCATATCAGTAAACATAGACAGCCGGCGATTCCGTGATTCTGGAGGAGAGAGTTATGAACCAGGGGACGATAACCAACCTGCATATCGCTAGGGTGAAGGGCACTCCTTCCGACCCGGTGCAGGAAGCTACAGCGATTTCGGCCCATGGGCTGGAAGGAGACCGGAGTTGCAACGTTCGAAATGCCCGGCAGGTATTGGTGATGGACAAGGAGACCCTGGAGCATTTTGAACTTGCTCCCGGCCAGATAAAGGAGAACATCACCACCGAGGGACTGGACCTTTCCCAGGCTGAAGCAGGGCAGGTCTTCTTCATCGGCGACGAGGTTACGATGGAGATTGTCGGCGAGTGTGAGCCCTGCGGGAAGATGGATGCCATTCGCATGGGGCTGCGGGAAGAATTGGACCACCGCCGGGGTATGCTGGCAATGGTCATCAGCGGCGGGTCCATCAAGGTAGGAGACTCCATTCGCATTGAGCCCTAGGCTTGCCGGCCGGGCAGTTCTCCCCGGTTGCACTCTTCGAACGGTGGAATGCTAAGAGCCCCTGTTCCCGTTGGACAGGGGCTCTATTACCGTTGCCATTCCGAATCGCGGCGGCTGCGCGAATTTAAGCCGCCTGATCAGTCTTCCAGCATTTCCCTGGCTAGTTCCCGGGCTTCGTCCAGGTTATCAACAAAGTGATCTTCCGGCACACTGCCAAAGATATTCAGCGAGTTAAGGGTGCTGGCCACCGGCTCCGCCAGTCCCATGACTATGCAGGTCGTCCCCTCGTCCTCGGCGGTGGAAATCACCCGCTCCATCAGCAGAGCCGCGCTGTCATCCACGTAAGTTGTGCGGGAAAAGTCAAGAATCACGATCTCGTGGTCCTTTATATCCGGTCCGATGGCCTGAACCAGCCGATTGGATGAGGCCACCGAGAACTGCCCCCGGAATCCTACCAGCCCGACCCGGGCGCTGAATCGGTCAAGCTGCTGGTCTTCGTCGTCGGCCGGAGGGGCAACACCCAGGAAGTCCATATCCAGCAGCGGCGCCGACACTACATTGTCAACTTCCAGGGTCTCCAACCGGCGAGCGTGCGCGAATCCCGCTGCAATGAGGCCAATGGCCACCGCGGTTACCAGGTCCAGGAAGACGGTCAACCCGAAGGTAACCAGCATCACCATCAAGTGGTCCTTCCTTACCCGGTGGATGCGGGTTACGAATTTCCAGTCAATTATGTCCCATCCCACCTTCATCAGGATTGCCGCCAGAACCGCGAGCGGTATGCGTTCCACCAGCCAGCCCAGTCCCAGGATAAGGGCCACCAGCACCACCGACCTCAACACCCCGGCTACCGGAGTGCGGCCCCCGGCGCGAATGCTGACCACCGTGCCCAAAGTAGCCCCAGCTCCAGGCAGGCCGCCGATGAATCCCGACATCATGTTGCCGATTCCCTGGCCCACCAGTTCCTTGTTGGGTTTATGCCGGGTTCGAGTAATCGAGTCAGCTATTAAGGATGTGAGCAAACTGTCAATTGAGCCCAGCAGGGCCAGGATAATCGCTGGCTGGATTACCCTTATCAGGAAGTCCGGAGCAACATGGGGAATCTGGACACTGGGCAGTCCGGTGGGAATCTGTCCAATGGTAGGAGCGCCTCCCAACCA
Organism: Chloroflexota bacterium; assembly: GCA_009840135.1. Classification (GTDB taxonomy): domain Bacteria; phylum Chloroflexota; class Dehalococcoidia; order Lucifugimonadales; family UBA3495; genus Bin22. The sequence continues at coordinate 3,810 of VXOH01000056.1, forward strand.
GAACACTCCCATGAGGCTGCCGACAACCAGCGCCACCAATGGGCCCGGCACGTACCGGGCGGGAAGACCCCGCCAGGCAAATCCAATAACCAGGGCGACAACCGCTATAATCAGCGCGTCCAGGTTATAGTCGCCCAGCAATCCGGGCCAAGCCTGGATGACGGCCACCGGGCCACCAGGGACTGACTTAATCCCGAGGAAAGGCAAGACCTGGATGATGATTACTATCACGCCGATTCCGGTCATAAAGCCGGAAATGACGGAGTAAGGAGTGTAGGAAACGAACCGGCCAATTCTCATCAAACCCAGGAGTATCTGAAAAAGGCCGCCCAGCATCACGACGGTAAAGGCTTCAACCGCGTTGGTGGCGTACTGGGCAACCACTACCGCCATGGCGACGGTCATGGGTCCTGTGGGACCCGATATCTGGGAAGGAGTGCCGCCAAACACGGCGGCGAAGAACCCAACGGCTATGGCGCTGTATATGCCGGCCTCCGGCCCCAAACCTGAAGCCACACCGAAGGCCAATGCTACCGGAAGCGCCACAATGGTAGCTGTGACGCCTCCGAAAAGGTCTCCCCTCAATTGGTTTAGGCTGTAGTTGAACCTGATAGCGGTCTCCTGGTTTGATGCTCCCCTTGGCGAAGATTGGGCCGGGGTCTAGAGCAAGATAGTCCACCTGCAATTTTTCTGCCTGGCAGCAGCCTCAGAGCCTATTGGTCGGCGCCAACCAGGGTGCTCCGGATGGTCTCGCTCAAATCAGTTACCTCTCCGATATCCGACCAGGTTTGCACGGTTTCGGCAACCCGTTCATCGGACAGAACGAGGCCGGCGTTTACTTCAAACTTGCCCTTGATGCTGTCGAATCCCCAAGGATTCTTGGCGCCGCCCAGGATCATATCCCTGGCCGTCACGTGCTCAAAGGTCCGGCCATCCTTGAGAGTAATCCTCACCGGGAGCCCCTTCAGTACCTCCCCTGAACTCTCTTCCCACTTGGACAAGACCCTCGTGGTCACCTTCTCCATAGTGTCCTGAATTTCAGGATTATTGATTCGCTCCTCGCTGAAAGTATCAATGTTGACGTCGCCGTCCACCAGCGCGGCCGCCACGTTGTACTTGGCGCTGAATTTGCCCTTGAGGGGGTCGTCCGGTTCCGTATAAAGCATCACGATGGAAAGATACGACTGGTCCACTTCGGCGCTCGCCACGTCTTCCCAGGTAAAGTTGTGCTCCCGCATCAGGCTGAACAAGCTGTCCAGCATTGCGTGGTTGCCGCCGCAGCAGGGATACTTCTTAATAATTAGGGCATCTTGGACACGGAAGGGATTGCCCAGATTTTCTGCCATGTCGTCCAGGTCGTATATGCCTTCGCCGAGAATGGGCGTAGTGAATCCCAAGGGATGCTCAAAAATCTGGTGTCCGGCGGTGAACCCTCGCTGGGCGAACTCCACGGCCATTACCGCATCACGGCATGTCAGTCCGGCGTGCAACGGCTTGACCATGGTGCCGAAATTGTGAATTACGCCGCCGGCCATGGATCCGGCTATGCCCAGGGCAATTACTGTCTGCTCCTGGTCCAGGCCCAGCAGCTTGGCGCAAGCCGCGGTGGCGGCCATACGCCCGATAACGGCGGTACTGTGGAAGCCCTTTTCCATCTGGGCGTACTTGGTCGTGTGTTGCAGGGCCAGGCCCAGTTCGCACCCGATAACATAGGCCTCCAGCAGGTCGCGGCCCGAGGAATTCAGGCTTTCACCCAGTGCCAGCAGCGCCGGGAAAATTGCGACAGTGGGGTGACCGAAGCCTCCGAAATCGTCGTAGTCCAGGGCGTGGCCCATGGTGCCGTTGGCCAGCGCAGCGTTGGAGAGAGAAGTCTGCAACCCGGAAGCCAGCACCGTTGCCTGGGTCGAACCGCCGCTGTCCCCTACGTATTGCTGGATTATTTCGCCTACGGGTTGGGTAGATCCCGCCAGTATGACTCCCAGCAGGTCAAAACAGGACTCATTGGCCACCCTGATTGCTTCCGGGGGTATGTCCTCATAACTGGTATCAACTATCCATTTCGCGATGGTTTCCGTTGCGCCCATGAAAAGCCCTCCTATCGCATCAACGAGTTCGTTCAGCACCGGCCTTAATCAAGGCCTGTCTTGTGCATTGTTCTTCGACCCATGCTTGCGCAACCCAATTATATACACACAAACTATCCGGGCAAGGGGATTATCAGTTTCATGGCATGAATTTGGCACGAATTGGGGAGGCGGCCGGCTTGTGGCAATCCACCACAAAGGAAACAAGGCAAGGACCGGCCTCGATCCTGGTTTGGATGTGATACCGATTAACTGCTGGCCCCTGGGTCAGGCTGGAGATGCCGGCGCCCAGTGGGTGCTGTTCCCGGGATATAATGCAATCAAATCTCAGTAAATGATCGGCTCCAGGTCGGTTAGTGGTTGTTCCATTCCGATGGAATATACTTGGTGAGCATTGAACAAAGACAGAGGTGGCAAAATGGCAAGCTCTCTCCAGGAGATTATTTCAAGCCCGGCGCCCTCAACCATCGCCGAAGGGTTCCAATTCACCGAAGGGCCGGTATGGCATCCCGAAGGCTACCTGCTCTTCAGCGATATCCCGGCCAATACTGTCTACCGGTACGTGCCGGGAGAGGCGCCCCAGCCCTTCCTCAGTCCCAGCGGTAATTCCAATGGCCTGACTTTTGACCGGTCTGGAAGTCTGATTGCCTGCGAACACGGTGGCCGACGGGTATCCCGCATGTCCGACAGCGGCGTCATGGAAACCCTGGCAGAACAATACGACGGCAAAAAGCTGAACAGCCCCAACGACATTGTCGTCCACTCAAGCGGGGCCATATTTTTCACCGACCCACCCTATGGCATAGACCCCGACCCGGGGGAACAGGGATTCAACGGGGTCTATCGCCTGGACCCTGACGGGACCGTCAATCTCCTGAGTCAGAATATGAACCGACCCAACGGGCTGGCCCTTTCCTTGGATGAATCAGTCCTGTACGTTGATGACTCCCGCAATAGGCACGTGCTGGCCTTCTCCCTGGATTCCACCCTGGGCGTCGGGGAACCGGAGGTGCTGGTGGACATGGACGTAGATGCCACCGGCGGCCCAGACGGCATGAAAATTGATAGCGAGGGAAACCTGTACGTTACCGGACCGGGAGGCCTGTGGGTGATAACGCCCGAAGGACGGCACCTGGGCACGGTTGTGTTTCCCCAACTCCCGGCCAATTTGTGCTTTGGCGGACCGGACTACAAGACCATCTACGTCACGGCCAGGACCGGGCTGTACAGCATTGAGGTGAATGTACCGGGGAGGGCAATGTTCGCCTGAACCGAAAATGGATTGCGGAGGTGAGGCGGAAAGGGCGGGCCACAACTCTTCGGAACCGCCATCCTCAGGCCACCTACTCCTTTACCGCACGAAAAACCAGGCTGGGCCAGGCAAAGGCAATGTCGTCCCCCTTCTCCTCAATTAGGAATACCTGCCTGGCCTCCGCGGTTGATCCGAGAAAATCCCGGCGCAGGGTGGCGACTTCGGCCTCCGGAGTTGCTGTCCGTTCCACCCAGTCGTTGAACATCATGTGGGTTTTCTCGTCGTGCTTTTCCAGGACCCGCAGGCCCCGTCCTTCCAGCATCTCCAGCAATACGGATACCTTGCGGTTCAATACGTGGCTGTAATCGCGCCGCAGTTCCATATCGTTATACCATTTGGCCAGCCCGTCATCCTCCGGTGAAACGGAGTCAGCCATAATCAGGCTTCCCCCGGTCTTCAGCACCCGGCGCATTTCGTCGAACGCTTTCCCCAGGTCGGTAAAATGATGCCCCGCCGCCCGGCAGGTAATAAGGTCCAGGGATTCGTCTCGGAACGGTAGCTGCTCCGCCTGATTCTGGCAAAGCAGCACATTCTCCAATTGTCTCTCGTTGCCGATGCGCCGGGTCTCCTTGAGCATCTCCAGGGTAATGTCGCTGGCGACGACACGCTGGCAGTATTCCGACGCGGCGAAGGCCGTAAAACCGGCCCCTGTACCCAGGTCAATAGCCCAGCCAGGGTTGGGTTGCTCCGCCACCAGTCGCTGCAGTGTGGTCAATCGGCTGTCGCTGATGTGTACCTGGCTGGTGGCATAAAAGGACGCCTGGGAACCAAACATTCGCTGGGACGAACTGCCCTGCTCGTTGTGGTCGTTGGGCTGGCTATCGTGCGATAAATTTCCCGTCATGGCTTTATCCTGCGCCTTTCCCTGCTGAATTTGCTCGGCAATTGTAATGGGTGACCGGTACGGAGGCAATGCGAATGCTGCCAGATTGGAGCGGATGGGCCGTCCGATCAAACCTCGAAACTTCCCGACAGTAGCCACTCTTTAGCCATTATGATAGCCTGATTCAAATCAGGCCCAAGTTGCAACGGGACCCACGCAGATTTGCGGAGTAAGTGCGCGAAATGCCTCGCGAGTTCATCTGCCATCGTTGTGGAATGCCCAATAAACGGGGAGCGGAGAACTGTCGGTTCTGTGGTCTGCAGGTGGGATGGCGTCCCTCTTTTCCTTACTTGCTGCGGTTCTGGCACTGGACCAGTGAAGGGAAGGAATTGATAGGGAGCATGTCGGCAGCAGGGGCATTTACGCTGGAATTCGCCTATTCGGGTTCATGGGTGTCCTACCTGGTTACTCTGCCACCCCTGCTTCTCAGTTTTCTGACCCTCCTCTCCCTGAGCTTCTCACAAATGCAGGATCCCAACGAGTCCGAATGAAGAGTAAGCTTGTCCCCACCTTCGACGCCGCCGTGAAGGACATTCAAGATGGCGCCACCATTATGTTTGGCGACTTTGGAGGCTTGGGAGCGCCCCAGAATCTGATTGCGGCTCTCCACAGGCAGGGCGCCACCGGTCTAACCGGAATTTCCAACGAGCACGGCGGCACCGACGGCCGAGTTGATGTGGGAACCTTGATAGAAGCAGGCCGGATATCCAGAATGGTCTGTTCCATCACCGCCCCTACCCATCCCTCCCGGGTTACTCCCTTTGTCCGCCTCTACAACTCAGGCTGCCTGGAAGCCGAACTGGTGCCCCAGGGGACACTGGCAGAGAGGATTCGGGCCGGTGGAGCCGGAATCGGTGGATTTTTCACGCCTACGGCGGCTGGCACAGAGATAGCCAGGGAAAAGGAGACAAGGGAAATCGGCGGGAGAAAGTACGTACTTGAACTGCCGCTCCGGGCGGACTATGCCTTCATCAGGGCGTGGCAGTCGGATGCTTACGGGAACCTGCGCTTCAGGTTGGCCCAGCGCAATTTCAATCCCATCATGGCAATGGCCGCCCGGGTCACTCTGGTGGAAGTGGAAAACCCGGTGTTGCCTGCGGGAGCCCTGGACCCGGACGATATCCACGTTCCGGGCGTTTACGTGGACCGGGTAGTGGAGATACCGCCCGACAAACTGTATATCTAGCGATAGTCTGAATATGTCCCCTGTCCCTCTGGGAGAGGGTTAGGGTGAGGGTGGAAGTCGCCCTCCGTAGGGGGGGGGGGGGGGTTAATCAACGAACAACAAAAAAAAAAAAACCAAACGCCACAAACCCCACCACAAAAAAACGA
>VXOH01000056.1:9430-36841 GCA_009840135.1 Chloroflexota bacterium
GGTGCGGGTTGACGCCGCCCTGCGTTGGGGCTATGCGCGAATCGCCCTTACCCCAACACAAGAAGTTCCTCCCAGCGCAAGCCACCCCGCAACTTTCATCCGGACGGGTCGTCGGCGTGATTTTTTCTATCGGCATTGAAGGCCTGCAAGGAAGCCATAAGCAGGCCGAAAGCCACGGCCAGTTGGCCCCATCCCAGCAGGACAAAATTGGAGCTCGGGACCGATGCCAGCGGTCCCTGCAGGGGAAACTCAAGCCCAATTCCCCGAAAAATGCTCACCGCAAAGGTCAAAAAGGCAGCCGAGCAGACCGCCATTCCGCCGAATAACAAGACTAATGCAAGTACTATCAATTGCCTGGGACACTCCCCTCTTGCTTAATTTCCTGAACCATTAAAATACCGCTTCACTGTCCCCCGGGTGCTTTCCGTCATGGGTAGCCTGTCCAGGTCTGTAGGTCCAGCCCAACAGAATGCCTCATGCTCCGACAGCCCCACCTCACGTTCTAGCTCGGATGGGGTCTGCAGCGAAACTTTGAAATTGAACTGCCTGGTCAACTCATCTCTGCTTGATTGGTAATCAAAAGAGTCTACCAAACCCTTGACGTTCTCGACTTCCAGCCCGGTCTCTTCTACTACTTCCCGGCTCAGGGCCTGGACCAGGGTCTCTTCGGCCTCTACTTTCCCACTGGGCAACTCATAGATTCCGCCCATAAAGTCATCGCTTCTTCGCTTGAGAAGCAGCACACGGCCCTCTTGCGCAACGATCGCGCCCACGACCAGCCTGTGGGCCCCGTCCCTGTTTGCGGCGGAAACCAGTTCAGTTTCAACGATGACGGAATCAGCCATTCCCCGTAGCCCACAATGTTCTAGTGTTCTGCTCCGCCAAGCTCGGCGGACAGGAAAATTTTGATAATAAGGGAATTTAAGGGGCCATGACCGGTCAGTTAAGACTGGGCCCGCGGTAGGGATTATTCTTTGCCAACTGCTCCTGGATGAGTTCGTTGGCCCTCTGCAGCAATGGCAAAAGCCTGATCAAGCGGTCAGCTACCGTCTCAACCTCAAGTATTTCCTGGCGAATTCCCTGCGGTAGCTCCACGCTGCTGGTCAGGGTGGATGCGGCTTCAAAGGAAAGGTCCAACGGGTCTTCGGGAATCTGTACCGGGGCGTTCCACGAGCCGGCCAGAGTACCGATATGCTTGAGGAACTGCTCGTAATGAGTCCCTACCTCATCCGCCAGTCCGGCGGGAATGTCACCCAGGGATTCCGATTTGAACGCCACCAGGCCCACCATGTGGGGAGTTTCCTGGACAATCTCCGCCAGGTCGAACCGCCGCTCGCCCAGCGCCAGGAGGTTCATTCTGCCTTCCTCCAGGTGCTGCACCTGGGAAATTCGCGCGCTGGTGCCAATGTGGTGTGGTTCCGCCGGACCGCCCACCTCCGGTCCCTCCTTGATGAGGACCACCCCAAAAGGGGCATCCCGCTCGATGCAGTCGCCAATCATGGCCTTGTAGCGTTCTTCAAAAATATGAAGCGGCAACCTCATTCCGGGAAACAGCACCAGGTTAAGGGGAAAGAGGGGAAGCTCAGTCAGGTCATCGGGGGGAAACTGGTGTGGTTGCGACATGCAGGCAGTATATTAGCTTGGGTGGCTTTCTACAAGTTGAACCCAGCGGTTGGCAGACTTTCTTTTCGGCACGTGAGCCCCTCTGTGAGGTCAGGCTCAGCCTTGGTGATTATCCTCACTACTAAATCTGCCGCACTCGTACTGGTGATCAAACGGGCCAGGTTTCCAGGCCGTACGCCATCTCCCAGAACATGTACTCAAACCGGAGACTGGTCAAGTAGGCTCGTTCCATGGCTTCCAGTTCGTCCGGGCCGGCGCGGCTGCCCAGCCGGTCCAGCAGGGAGCGAATCGCGTCTGCCAGTTCCGCAAACTCCTGGGAGGTATACATCTGGATCCACTGGCTGTAGAGGGGGGCATCCTCTGGCTCGCCCTGCCGAGACAGGTATTCGCCAATCTCCCAGTACCCCCACTGGCATGGCACCAGCGAGGCGACCAGTTCCGCGAAACTGCCCTGGTGGGCCAACTGCAGTAAGTAAGCAGTATAGGCCACCGTTGTGGGGGCGGGCACAGTAGTTTCCAGTTCCACCGACGTGATTCCAAACTCCGCACAGTAGCCCCGGTGCAAGTCCATCTCAATGTTCAGCGTCTCGTCCAGGAGGCGGGCAAACCAGCCCATAGTATCCAGGTCCTGCGCCCGGGCCGCCGCCATGGCCAGCACTCGACTGTACTCAATCAGGTAAACGTAGTCCTGAAGTACATAGTGCTTGAATTTCTCAACCTCCAGGCTTCCGTCGCCAACGCCTCTCACAAAGGGATGGTCCAGAATGGCCTGGCGAATGGGCAAGGCTTTCAGTTCCAAGTCATCTGCAAAGGGCATCACGCTGCTCCCGGGCTTCGGTAACCTTTGGCGCTACCGGTGGTTACTGGCGAATCATATCCATGCGGGGCAAGACGGTCAATGGAATTCATCCTGGGACAGAGGGCCTTTTCATTCTCCGGATTCCGCTCAACCTGAGCCTGTCGAAGGGTTCATCCTGAGCCTGTCGAAGGGTTCATCCTGAGCCTGTCGAAGGACGCCTCAGCCCTTGCCGTGGTTCGACATGCCCACCGACCGGAAATTGAAAAGACTCAGACCCACTGTCGTTCTGTGGTTTCGGTGAGCGCCCCTCTTGCGTTATAATGGCCGGACAAAATTCCTGGTATTTTATCGGACAAAGGACAAGTCAATGCAGGTAATCTTTTTGCACGACGTGGCAAATCAGGCCCATGCCGGCGACATCAAACGCGTTGCCGACGGTTATGCCCGCAATTATCTGATTCCCAAGGGCCTTGCCGAAGTCGTTACTCCCGAGATTCTCAAGCGAGCCCACAAGATTAAGGTGGCCGGTGACCAGCAGCGGGCCCGAGAAACGGAAATCATGGAAGAACTGGCCCAGATTCTGGACAACACCACCATCACCGTGGCCGCCCGGGTTACGCCCACCGGCAGATACTACGGCGCTATTACCGATACTCGCATCGCCGAATGCCTCTCCGAAACTCTGGAAAGGGAGATAGACCGCCGCCTGGTCTCCACTATAGACCCCATTCGGGAGCCGGGAGAATACGAGGCGGTTCTGCGCCTCTCTTCCGAAATTAGCGCAACCATCAACATTGTGGCTGAAACTGAAGAGTAGCAAATGTATGCGGAGCAACTGCTTCCCCACGACATCGCGGCGGAGGAGGCGGTAATCGGGTCGCTGCTTATAGACAGCGACAGTTTCCTTGACGTCTCCCACATGATCATGCCCGATGACTTTTATCGGGACCGGAACAGGCTTTGCTTCGCGGCCTGCTCCGAATTGTTTCGTAAGGGAGAGGCGATTGACCAGGTTACGGTGGCCAGGGAACTGGACCGTACCCAGCAACTGGAAAATGCCGGCGGGATGGCCTACCTCAGCCATCTCGTGTCCATCACCCCCACTTCCACCCACGCCGCTCATTACGCCCAGGTGGTTTACAACACCTCCACCATGCGGCGGCTTATAGATGCGGCGTCCAGCATCTCCGCCATCGGCTACCAGGACACCGACGACGTTGACATCACCCTGCGACAGGCGGAAGACGTGCTCTTCGGGGTCCGGACCCGTCGCCCGGAACGGGGATTCATTCCTCTCCGCCAGATCTATGACCAGTTCCTGGAAGAAAGGGCCTCAATTGCGGACCCAACGGCGGACATCGCCCCCGTTTTGACGGGCTTCAACGACCTGGACGAACTCCTCGGAGGGTTGCAGCGGTCGGACATGCTGATCCTCGGCGCCCGGCCGGGCCTGGGGAAAAGCGCCCTGGCCGTTAATGTCTCCATCAATGCGGCGCGGCAGGGATCCACCGTCGGCATCTTCAGCCTCGAGATGAGCCGGGAACAGCTGGCCCTGCGCATACTGTCCGGCGACGCTGAAGTGGACGCCCACCGTTTGCGCCTGGGACTCTACACCGAAGCCGAGGAGCAGCGCATCATAGACTCCATTGGTAACCTCTCCGAGCTTCCGGTATTCATTGATGACACTCCCTTCCAGGGCATACCCGAAATGCGCAGCAAGTCCAGGCGCCTGTCCCTCAGCCCGGACGGCCTTGACCTGTTGATTGTTGACTACCTGCAACTGGTGCAGGGGCAGGCCCGCGCCCGGGGCGGCGAAAACCGGGTCCAGGAAATCAGCGAAATTTCCCGTTCCCTGAAGGGAATAGCCAGGGACTTGCGTGTTCCGATTATTACCTGCTCCCAGCTCAGCCGGCTGGTGGAAGGCCGACCCGGCCACCGGCCCCTGCTATCCGACCTGCGTGACAGCGGCAGCATTGAGCAGGACGCCGATATCGTTATGTTCATCTACCGTGAGGATGTTTACTACACGGAGGACGAGTGGGACCAGCACTTCCCTGACCGGCCCTACCCGCGGAATATCGCCGAGATCATCGTAGCCAAGCACCGTCACGGTCCCACGGGAGGCGTCAAGTTGCGGTTCCGCAACAACCTGGTACGCTTTGATGCCCTGGGCCGGGACGACGACTTCTAGCCATGCCTTTTGACGGGTTTCCCAGAAATGTACGGGCCACCCCTGTGCCCGATCCGTTGTTCAACTCTTTGCTGGAAGAGATAGAAGACCCGGCAGAGCTCAAGGTGACCCTACGCCTCATCTGGCTGCTGGGGCAAAAGCGAGGGTCTCCGCGCTATGTTTCGGGCAGCGACCTGCTTAACGACCCAACCCTCTTGAGAGGCTTGAAGAGCCTGGGGGGTGACCCGCGGGACCGAATTCGGCAAGGCCTGAACCTGGCCCTGACCCGGGGCACGATACTGCGGCGGGAGGATATAGCAGGTAATGCGGAAGGCATCTTTCTCCTGAACAGCGAGGAAAACCGGCGCCGGTTGGCCGGCTTCAAGCCTCCGGTAGAAACCCTGCCACCAGGTGGAAACTACTCCGAGGCGACCGATTTACCGGCCGCCGGACCAGGTGGTTTGCCGAGCATATACGACCTCTATGAGAACAATATCGGCACCATCGGCCCTCTGATGGGACAGCAATTGGCCGAAGCCGAGGACCGGTACCCTCCTCAGTGGATTGAAGAAGCCTTCAAGATTGCTACTTTTGAAAACAAGAGGTCCTGGAGCTACATCTCGGCTATACTCCGCCGCTGGGCCGCCCAGGGCAGGCACGATACGGAGTTCCCCGAAGACCAACCGTCCCGGACGAATCCCGGGATTGGCGTAAAGGGAGGGGCAACCCTTTGGGAAGAGGATGGGAGGCAACATGGAGAGCCTGGGAGACATACTGAAAAGGATGAGCGCTCGCGACAGGCTAGGAGCCGTCAACGGCGATAGGGCTGGTCTCCGCAGCATTCTACCGGAAGAATCCGATGAAGACGTTTGTCCCATTTGCAAGGGGGCAGGCTGGGTCAGCAAGCGGGTGCCCGTTGGTCATCCGGACTTCGGCGAGGCCTTTCCATGCCGCTGCCAGCAGCGGAGGGACCCGGAGCAGCGTTCCGATGCGCTGCGGCGCTACAGCAACCTGGGCGCCCTTCGCGGTACCACCTTCGAGAATACCCGTCCCGACGGCCTGCTGCCCGAATCCTCTGAACGCCAGTTGTTTCGGGAAGCGCTGGCGGCTGCCATAGCTTTCGCCGAGCGACCCGCCGGCTGGCTGGTCTTTACGGGACCCAGCGGCAGCGGCAAGACCCACCTGGCGGTTGCCGCAGCCAATCGGTGCATAGACCTGGGGCTGCCAACTTACTTTATCGTGGCAGCCGACTTCCTGGACCACCTGAGGGCTACCTACGCTCCCGACAGCGAAATGTCCTACGACGAACTGTTTGAACAGGTGCGGAACGCTCCCATTCTGGTTCTGGACGATCTGGCGGCCCAGCCCACGACGCCCTGGGCCCAGGAAAAGCTTTTCCAGATTATCAGCCACCGTTTCAATGAATCCCTGCCTACCATCATTACGGTGCGGGGTTCACTGGAGAGGTTGGATGAAGGCCTGAGAACCCGCATGGAATCCCATTCCGGCTTCTCCAGCATATTCCGATTGGGTGAGCAGAGTTCCCGAATGGCCCGGCGGGTGGGAACTATACCTGAAGATATGCGCCGCAGGATGACTTTCGAGAATTTCGATGTTTACGGACGGGCGGATACTGACGTACAGGACCGGGAATCTCTTGCCAGGGCGTGGCGGTCCGCCAGGAATCTGGCAGCGAACCCGGAAGGTTGGCTGCTCCTCACCGGGAATCGGGGTTGCGGCAAGACCCATCTCGCCATTGCCATTGCCGGCGAGTGCCTGCAGCAGGGCAAGTCGGTGTTCCGAGCCTTCGTGCCTGACTTGATGGACCACCTTCGCGGCACATTCAGTCCCGACAGCGCAATCAGTTATGACGAATTGTTTGAGCAGGTGAAGACGGCCGACCTGCTGATCCTGGATGACTTTGGAACCCAGGTCAGCACTCCCTGGGCGGAAGAAAAGCTCTACCAGATCATTGCATATCGCTATGACCTGCAATTGCCAACGGTGATCACATCAGTGGATACCGTTGACGAGTTGGCCCGTGACTGGCCCAACATTGGCTCCCGGCTGGTGGATGGGGCAATGGTGGACTGGCAGCACATTAGCGCGCCCAATTACCGGGACCAGCGCCGGAACCGAACCGGCTGACCCAAGAGACTCCTGTCGGCAAATCAAGATCAGGGTCATATAGTCAAACAATGGAATGGGGGCAGCCCATGCAGCTGCCCCTCCAATATCCGACTCCTGTCCACCTGACTACACCTTGCGAATCAGGACAGGAATCGTTTCACCCAGCTTCTTTCCCTGGCAGAATCCCTTCTACCGCCCCTTCCTCTCGTGGGTGGCGCACCACACATCGTAAGGCGGGACATCCTCCCCAACCGTATAGAGGAAGTGGTAGGTCCCCGCATCTCCCATGTACTTGAACTCCTTGCGGATGGACTGGACTGTCGCCTCGAAGCTGCCGTGGGAACGCAGGTAGGCCTCGAAACTGCCATGCTCCGCCGCCAGGTCCAGCATTCGCTGGGCGTTGTGGCAGATGGCCGACAGCTTGCGGCGGTGCCGTATCATTCGGGAGTCCTGCGCCAGTTCGTCCAACTCCGGTTCACCCAGGGAAGCGACTATCTCCGGCTCAAATCCCTGCATGGCTTCCCGGACTCCCGGCCACTTGGATTCCACCACTCTCCAGGAGATGCCTGACTGGAATACCGACTTACACATGGTGTCAAGGTAGTCCGCCAAACCGGTGGGAGAAATCTTCTCCGGTACGTGCATAGCAGTTCTCCTCTGACAAAAAGCGTAATGCCCCACTCGGCTCGGGCCGGACGTGGGGCATTCAAAGTTACCCTGTCCTGCAGTGTACCGACCTACAATGGCAGTGAAATAGCCTGGCCGGTCTGGGCGCTGCGCGTTACCGCTTCGGTGAACTCCATGTAGTGCAGGCCCACGTCAAAGGGAGTCCGGGTCACCGGCTCCAGGCCTCGAATTGCGCTGATGTACTCTTCCTCCACCCTCCAGGAGTACTGGTTCTCCGGCGGGTTGGGAATTTCGGTCAACTGCGAATCTCCCCGCTGACCACCCGAAACATTCAATTGGGAATCTACCTGCAAGGTACCCTGGCTGCCGTAGAGCGTCACCTCGGGCCCCCGGGCCAGTCCCGTAACCGCGCTCACCCTCATGTGACCCTGGGCGCCATTGGCGAACTCCATCAGGATGTCCACATGGTCGGGAATCGTTATCGCCTCCATGCTGCCGTCTTCATCCATCCTGCTGGGAACATTTACCTTGGTCATCGCCATCACCCTGACGGCCGGGCCGGTCCAGCGAATCATGCACTCGTAATAGATGCCCATGTTCATAATGTTGTAACCGCTGAAGGTCCTGTTGTGCCTCCAGTGCAGCGGAGCGCCGGGGTCAACAAAGGCGGAAGTTACAACCTGGGCTTCCACGGCCAGCAGTTCCCCGAGGTATCCCTCCGCTACTTTTTGCTGTATCAGGTTATCAATCTTGAAAGTGGATGGTCCTGGCACAATCTGGGTTACCAATTCAGGGTGGTTCCGCGAGGCCTCCAGCATCTCCCTTGCTTCCTGGGCATTGGCCGCCATCCTGGCTTCCGTAAGTACGTGCTTCCCTTTTTCCAGGGCGGCCAGAGTCAGGTTGCGATGCATATATGGCCACGTACCGATGCAGATTGCATCGATGGATGGATCGTCCAACAGGTCCCGCCAGTTGTCGTAAACCGTGGGTATGTTGAATGAATCGGCCACGCGCTGCCCCGATTCCCTGCTGCGATTGGCCACGGCGGCCAGTTCAACGCCTTCCACCTGCTGGAAGCCGGGTATGTGGCGGTCCCTGGTGTTTCGACCCGCGCCAATAAGCCCTAATCGAATAGATTCGTTAGCCACGTAAGTCCTCCTGTCATTGCTGAACCTATAAAGTAGTCATTGGCCCCGATTATAGGGCAGCCCCCGGGCATTGTCACCTTGGGAGAATCGCCCTGGAATTGACCGGAAATTCATTGATTTCCATACCCTGTAAACTATGATTGGAGTCCCTCACCCTTCGACAGGAGGTGGGTCGCCAGCCCGTGGCCGCAGGGCCAGGATGGGGATGATTGCTTGTGTCATGAGGCCGCAACCTGAGAGTGCGAAGGCCCCAATCCGGACTGACCCACTTATTGAAGGAATACCCAATGGCGTAGGAACCGGCAAAATCACAGGCAATCGGCCCGTCACCAGTCTGCGCCTCGGCCAAAGTCCCTTCCTGCTATATAGATGCGAGAATCGGAAGCTCAATCTCTTCCGCTGGGTCTGATGGCGACGCAATCCCTGTTATGCTTATCTCTCCGGAGTAATCGGAGTGCTATTGCAACCATATTTCTCCAGGATGTTTTGCGGATTCACCCATGCCTTTTTGGAACCTGTTGAGTCCCATTGCCGAGTTCCTGGCACATTCCCGGCGCCTTAGAATCGCTGGCAACAGCATGGCGCCCACCTTGCTGAATGGGCAGCAGGTGCAAACGTTACCATTGAGGCTTGAGCCTCCCTCTTGGTTGGGGTTGAGAGGAGCCATAGTAGCATTCGGCCATCCCTACCGCCGGGAGCAGGTTTATGTAAAGCGAATAGTCGGCCTTCCCAGCGAATACGTCGTCATCAGGAATGGCCTCGTTGAAATTGATGGCAGACCCCTTCCTGAGCCATATCTTGAAGGGAAAGAGACGAGAGTAAGCGAAGGTCCCTCCCAGTGGTTTACCGACGGGGATGAGTTATTCTTGATGGGAGACAACCGGAGCGACAGCGAAGACAGTCGCTCATTCGGTCCCGTCCCAGCCAAGTTGATAATCGGCAAAGTATGGTTTCGTTACTGGCCGCCAGGGAGATTAAGAACAGGTTGCAACTGAAGGGCACCCTGTTTGGGCCCCACGGAGTGCGCCTGGAGAGTTGAACTACCCTACCAGGGATCTTTCCCGAAGCCTCGGTGGGCTAACCCCTGGTTCGAGGATTTTGTCTCCCCGTGTACTACAGGTTTTCCCAAGCTGAAAAGCGCTGGCCCGGATTGGAAGAGTCGTAGTTGATGGAAAGGCCGTTCAGGTTAATTGACTCCAGCAGGCAACAGGTCAGGTCGCTGGTAGTTCGCAGCGGCGTGATGCGGCATCGGCCTGTGAGATTGTGCGTCCAGGTTACGGCCCACATGTTTACCAGGGACGCCAACCACCTGGCAGCCGGTGTCGCCTACTATGCCATTTTCGGAGTATTTCCCTTCCTGCTGGGCATGATGGTGATCTCCGGGCTTTTCCTGCGAGCCGAAGTCCTCCAGGCCAAGATGCTCGAATTCGCTATCGGAAATCTGCCCGGGTCTGACCATCTCATCGCCAGCAATATCGTTTTCATAAATGTTCATCGAGGCGAGCTGATTTTCATCGCCATTCTTGGGGTGCTGTGGTCTTCCAGTTCCGTTTACGGAGCCATTGACCGGGCGGTAAACCGGGCCTGGGGCAATTACCGCGGCCAGCCCTTCCACGTCCACCGCATCGAGCACATTCTGTTCCTGTTCTCCTTTGGCCTCTACTTTTTCTTCTGGCTGGCAGTTACATCCTTCGCCCAGATTCTGCTGGACCTGGACCTGCAGACCACCTGGCACGCCGCCCTCAAGGAATCGAATTTTTTCAACGTCTTGATACGTTCCTCATCCTGGACGGTAACGGCCGTGGGGTTTCTGCTGATTTACCGGTATTTGCCCAATTGCAATGTTCGGTGGAACTACGTGTGGCTGGGCACGTTGAGCGCCTCGTTTCTATTCGAGATTGGCAAAGAACTCTTCAGCATTTATCTTCACCACTACGGCAGATATGACCTCCTGTACGGCTCCATCGCTTCCACCATAGTTTTCCTATTCTGGGTTTACGTGTCCGCCTTGATCTTGTCCCTTGGCGCCGAGATCTGTTCCACTTTTCAGCAAATCTATCACCCGGACGAGGAAATCAACAGGACGGGAATTTGGTGAGGGGAGTACGGTTAAAGGGAGCAGCTAAAGCCGCAAGATTCCCGCCCTTTGACGGTAGAACAATTTTATGAAATTGATGAGAGGCGGGCGATATCGCCCGCCTCCCTCTTTTTCCTGAACAACGAAACCCCGTTCAGACACATTACCGTCGGGCAATTGTCTGCGGACTGGGTTGCCTAGAATTTCCAGATATTCCCAACCTGGCAGACCATGTCAACCTTGTGTATGGATTCCGCCGGCCAGCCAACCAGGTTAATCCAGTCCTCGAAGTGCGACTGTTCAACAGCCTCACATTCTGTTATCAACTTTCCCGTTCCCAGGTCCCCGTAAACCTTGAGTATGGTCGTCCTGCGGTCTGGGCGCCACTTTCGGACAGCGTCCAGTTTGCCGCGAAAGTCTTCCTCGGTGATGTCGGGGACATTATGAATGGCTATGAATCTGGCCATCTATCGTTAACCTCGTGTATTGGACTATGCTCGATCTCGCGGACAGATTACCGCGAACAGGAATGGACAATTCGTCCACACCTATTAGTCTGCCGGCGGTACGAAGGGATAAGGTATATCCGGCCCATTTCGCAGCGGCAGCACCACCGTGGCGGTGCCGGGCATGCTCTCAATGCCGTCCTGCGTCTTCATCCCGATTTCCAGCTCCACGAACCCCATCTGTCCCTTCTCATACTTGCTGGTAACCCGGCCCCACATGATCAATATATCCCCAGGCACCAGCATGGCCCGGTGCTCAAACTGCGCCTTCCAGGGCCAGCCTTTGGGCAACGTCCAGTCCTTCAGGAACTGGGGGACAACACTCTGCTTCCAGGAGCCATGCACCAGGATGCTTGGGTTTTTGTCGTGGTTGAGGCCAAAGTCCAGATCGTAATGAATCCGGTGAAAATTCTCTATTGCCGCGCTCCACCGGAACAGGTGCGTGGGAGTGGGGTTGTAGATGTACTTGGGTAATTCCATCCCCTCTTCCACGTCTTCGTAGTAAATCTGCTTCTTGTTCCGGAGGTCGTCGGCTTTGGGCCGCTCGTTGTGGGTAAGTACTGCCTCCGGTTCAAGCTTTAGAAGGTCTTCCAATGGCAGGCTCATCGTCGCCACCTCGCCAGATTTCTTTGTCTCAGGATGTAGTAAGGCCGAAGCTACCGCCGGATGGTGGAAGCGCGGGTAATGCAGAGCAGGTCGCCGTCCTGGTTCTTATAGGTGGTTTCCCGGGTGATTATGAGGAAGGCACGGCCATCCCGGCCCACCCTCTCCCGAATATCCGAGTACTTGTTCTGGAAAAACACCTTGTCCCCTATGCTTGGATACTGGTAAATCTCCAGCTCATTGCCTGCGTTCAGTACCCTGACCAGGTCCGTAGGCACGGGAGGCAACTCACCTGGTCGCTCAATTGACCCGATTCCGTCCGACTCCGGATTCTCCTCAAAGGCCCGGGTAACCGGATCGTCCTGGTCGGGGCGAATCCTGGAGGCCAGATAACTGACCATGATGGGGGGAGTGATTAATTCGCCGTAATGGGTCCCTTCCGCATACTCCTGGTCCCAGTAACGGGGGTCCGGGTCCATTACTGCCTGGGTAAATCTGCGGAGGTACTCGGCATCTACCACACCCCACGCCTCGACCACATCGCCGGCCACTCCGATCATTGCTCTTACTTCGGGAGTGAGGGCCGATTGGGCTTCCTGTGTCATTGGTTACATTCTCTCCAAAGCTACCCCGAAAGTTGGGGGACTAGACCGCATTAGGCTAACCCACGCCCCTGGGATAGTCAATGCTGGGCCCATTCAGTGCGGGGTCTTTCGATTATTCCCTCTCCCTTGACGGGGGCGGAACGTCCGCCTGTGGCGGGAGGGTTAGGGTGGGGGTGAATTTGTCGCGCGAAGCCTCGTATTTCAATTGATTTCAATTCAGGATGGATTCCGCTGACCAAACCAAATCAATGCCCATACGAAAATCGAAGGACCCTGCCATTCAGTGCCGGAGGATTGCCAAAGCCCGGCAACATCCGCTTTTCCGCTCATCCTGAGCCTGTCGAAGGATTACTGCCCAGGTGGTGCATGGTCTGAATGGATTGCCTTTTTCAAGCGCTCCTCTCAAAATGGGCTTCAGCCAAACTAACGCCGAGCAAGAAGTATCCAGGGAGGTCGCGAATATGGAAATAAAAGGCGGGGTTTTCCTGGTAACCGGCTCTGCCACAGGACTGGGCGCCGCCGTGGCCCGTAGGCTCGCAGCCAAGGGCGGCAAGGTTGTCATTAACTATACTCGCAGCCGCTCAGAGGCGGAGGAGACGGCGGCGGCTTGCCTGGAGCTGGGAGGTGACGCCTCCCTCTGCCAGGCCGACGTCTCAATTGACGACGATTGCCGGCGCATGGCCAATGAAGCCCTGGAACGTTGGGGCCGGATTGATGGTCTGGTGAACAATGCCGCTCGGTCCAAAATTGTTGCCCACGACGACCTGGAAGGCTTAAGCGGGGAAGATTTCAGCGATATTTTCGCCGTGAACGTGGTGGGCGCCTACCAGATGGTGCGGGCGGTTACCCCGGCCATGAAGGAACGGGGTCGGGGAGCCATAGTAAACATCTCGTCAGGCTCCGGATTCAGCGGCTCCGGCAGTTCCATAGCCTATGCTGCCTCCAAGGCCGCCCTGAACGTCATGACCCTGTCCCTGGCTCGGGCGTTGGCGCCCGAAATCCGGGTCAACGCGGTGTGCCCCGGCGTCATGCAGACCAGGTGGTGGCGTGACGGCCTGGGAGAAGAGAATTATAATGCCTTCATCGAGCGCTACGCTCAGAGGACTCCGCTTAAATCCGCAGGCCACCCCGACACAGTTGCGGAGCCCGTAGTGTGGCTGCTTGAAGGAGCGGAGCACGTTACCGGTGAAACCATAATGGTGGATTCAGGTTCCCACCTGGTTTAGCCCAATGCTGCTCTGCCGTACCACCGCCCCATTAACTGCCACCGAAATCTAGCCGTACTGGAGGAGCCACCGTGCCAAAATACCTTGCCAAGGCAACCTATTCTACCGATGGACTTAAGGGACTGATCAATGAAGGCGGCAGCTCCAGGAGAGATGCCATTACCGCCGCCATTGCTTCCGTCGGCGGGACGGTTGAATCCCTCTACTTCGCTTTCGGCGAAGACGACCTGTATGTGATTTTCGACGTACCCGAACGTTCCGGAGCCATCGCTCTCGGACTCAACATCGCCGCCGCGGGAGCCATAGGCTGGAGCACAACCGCTCTCCTGACGCCCCAGGAGATAGACGACGCGGTCGGTATAGACGTGGAATACCGGGCGCCTCAAGCCTGAGGCGATCCTTTGGCGCCATCCGTTGCGGCTGACGCATTTGTCCCGGCAGTTGGCAGGAAACCGGGCCAACTGCCGTTCTGCCAGCCGAAGCCACGAACCGCGCCTGAAAACCGACTGGCAGGCCGTCAATATTGGTCTGACGGTCGGAACGGGAGTCCGTTCGTGGTGAGCTTGTCGAACCATGAATGGGCGGCCCTTCGACCCGCCTAAGGCGGACGTTCCGCAGGCTCAGGCTGAGCGGAACATAACCCGTCATTTCAAAGCTGCTGGACTACTGGAAAGTAATAAAGGCTCGCCAGCCAGACCGCCAGCCAGACCGGAGGAAATCCCATGCGCCTCGAACCCATGAATCTCTTCGAACTGGAGGAACACGCATCCAGGTTCATCAGCCCTCACGCATGGGCCTTCATTGACGGTGGAGCCCAGGACGAGGTCACCGTAAAGCGGAACCGTTCCGCCCTGGATGCTATTACCCTTCGCCCCCGTTTCCTGCAGGACGTTTCGGACCGCGACCTGTCAACCACGGTTCTTGGTGAGAAAATCAGCTTTCCCGTAATGGTGGCGCCGGCCGGCGGTCACCAGATGGCCCACCCCGAGGGCGAACTGGCCACGGCCAGGGGAGCCGGCGCCGCCGGAACCCTGATGACCCTGGCCACCGGCTCCCACTTCAGCATGGAGCAGGTTGCCGACGCGGCCAGCGGCCCCCTGTGGTTTCAGCTCTATCACCAGGACCAGGAAACCAGCGCCATGCTGGTTAAGCGGGCCGAAAAAGCCGGCTACAAGGCCATCGCCCTGACCGTTGACACTCCCATAAACAGCCCCATCGAGAGAAGCATCCGGCACGGCTCGGAGCGACCCCGGGGCTTTAACCCCGGCAACTTCGTTGGCGAGGAGGCGGGCCTGGGGCTGGTGGCTGATACCCTGGAAGCCCTCTACTACCAGCGGCCCTGGAATATTCCCCTCACCTGGGCGGAGCTGGGCTGGCTGAGGCAGCAGACCTCGCTGCCCATTGTCCTCAAGGGGATCCGAACTGCCGAGGACGCATACCAGGCAGTGCAGAACGGGGTGGAAGGCATCTGGGTGTCCAACCACGGCGCACGGCAGCTGGACGGCACCCTCTCCACCATCGAAATGTTGCCCGAAATTGTTCAGGCCGTGCAGGGAAGGGCGGAAATCTACCTGGACTCAGGCATTCGCCGGGGCAGCGACGCAATCAAGGCCCTGTCCCTTGGGGCCCGGGCGGTACTTGTGGGCCGTCCCCTCTTCTGGGGTCTGGCCTGGAACGGGTCCGACGGGGTGAGGCTCATGCTGGAATTGCTGCGCCAGGAGATGGACCTGGTCCTGGGCCACTGTGGACATTCCTCGGTGCATACCCTGAATCCGGACGTGGTAAACAACCCGCATCCATACCACACCCCGGCCGTCTGAACCGGAAGCAGCTTCCGTAAATAGCAGCGGGGCGGCGCTTGTGGCCGCCCCGGCCTCTTGGCTTTTCAATTTACCGTTGCGATGTGGGACGTCGCCTGACTATGCCCCGAAGTGCTCCGCCAATTTAGCCCGGAACTCTTCGGGAACGAAGGAGTACTCCTGGGTGCCCAGGGTTTGTATGGCGTAGTGGGAACAAACCGTACCCATCATGACCGCGCGTTCAATGGAGCTTCCTTCCACCAACCCCTTGATTAATCCACCCCGGAATGCGTCCCCGGCGCCTGTGGGGTCCACCACGTTTCCCGTCGGCACGCAGGGGACCGGTATGGAGCCCAGGCGCGTCAGAACTTCAGCCCCTTGTTCACCCTTGGTGGTCACAACAGTGCCCACCATTTCAACCAGTTCTTCCGTGGATTTCCCTGTCTTGTCCTTGATTAGTGCAAATTCGTAATCGTTGGACACCAGCATGTTTGACTGGGCAATACAATTGGCCAGGTCTTCTCCCTCCCAGGCCGGCAACGACTGCCCCGGGTCAAATATGGAATAGACGCCCAGCTGTCGGTGCCTTTCGGTAAACTCACCCATGTCCTGCAGATTTCCCGGCGCCACAATGGCAATGCACTCCCTGGGGTCAATTCCGCCGAAGTCAAACACCGCCTGCTGTTTCATGGCGCCCGGATTGAAGCCGGTAATCTGGTTGTCCGACAGGTCGGTCGTGATGTAAGCCGACGCCGTTGACTCTTCCGCCACCACTCTTATGTCGCTGGTGGAAAGCCCGCACTGCTCAAACCACTGAAAATAACGGTGGTAATCATTGCCAATGGTAGCAACAATACGGGGGGTCTCCCCCAGCAGAGACAGGCTGTAGGCAATGTTGCCCGCAGTTCCTCCAAAGTTCTCCTTTAGCCCATTAACGGTGAAGCTTAAATTGATCATGTGGATTTTGTCGGGCATGATGTGGTCGGAAAACCGCCCCGGAAAATCCATAATACGGTCGTAGGCCAGGGACCCGGATACCAGTACTTCCATAGAAATTTCTTCCTTTCAACTGGGGGATCAGGTAATTAACGGACAACAGCCAATGGCGAAGCTACTGTAACCCAGACCAACTAGCGGCGCAACGCACAATTCATACGGGCGCCTTCTGCAGCCATGGCTAGCAGCCGTACTTGCCGGCCAGGGCTTGTTCGAACTCAACCACGTCGCCGATTTCCAACTGGGCCCCCATGAATTCTCCGGCGTTAATTTCAAGGACAAACCTGGCGGGGCTCGACGGTCGGAACCGCGGCAACTCTCCTCTGGACTGGTCTGGCAACGGAATTGGAGCGTCCAGCGTTACGTCCACCACCCGGCACGAAGAATCAATCCAGACCATGTCCAGGGGAAAGTTCATATCAACCATCCAGAAGCTCAAGTGCTGGTCACTCTCGAATACAAACAACATGCCCGTAAGTTCCGGCAGCGATTCCCGCCCCGAAAGTCCCTGGTTCCTCTCCTCGGGCGTCACCGCCAGTTCAACCGGCCAGCGTTGGTCCTCGATAGCTACTATAGGCTGCCTTTGCTCAGGGGTTGATGTCGGAACAGGCAGCACCGGCGCCGGAGAGGCAACTTCACTGGTGGGCAAGAGCGTGGGCTCTGCGAGAGGTTCCAACGTGGGAAGGGGGGTCGCCGATGGCAAAGACGTGGCTTCCTGCAAAGGTGTAACCGTTGGGAGCACCGGCGCCGGCTCGGGAGTCGAAGGCTCCGACAAAGCCGTCGGGGTCGGCAAATGGGTCGCCGTTGGCAGCGGCGTGGCCTCGGGCAACTGGGGCGGCAAAGCTATAGGCTCGGCCAGCCCGCTCTCGGTGCAGGCGATAACCCCAACCAACAACATCAGGACAAATGCCATTAAAACAGGACGCATGACTTAGTAAAGACCGACCCTTTTAACTACAAAATACGCGGGTCCGCCGGAATCAAGCCTTGGCAGCCCAGCTTCCGATAATGTGCCGCATCCTTCGCTGGTTGGCGTGACGTCCCTGCACGCTAGACGCATACACCTTTCCAGCCCCTTAACCAATCTCCCCTCGAATCGTCTGCATCCGGTCTCTTAGCGACCGCAGCAGTATCGAGGGAGGTGCCGGGGCAACATGGGTGTATCCGACTCCCAGCTCCAGCAGTTCTTTCGGGCCCAGGGGCATAGCTGCATGGTTCATGGGGAACTGCATCTTGGCCTTCCCGATACCCTTGATACGGTTGGCCAGTTCAGTTAATTTTGCCCTCAACTCGGGACTCTGTGGATCGCGAATGCCCATGTATTCGGAGAAATCGGTGGGCCCAATGGATACCAGGTCAATGCCGTCCAGGGCGGCAATGGCTTCAATATCGTTAACGCCTCTTTCGTCCTCGGTCATCACGGACAGCAAGATTTGCTCGTTGGAAGACCTGGTGTGCTCATCCCAGGAAATCGAGCCATAGCCCGCCGCCCTGGTCCCTCCAGCGCCTCCTCGGTGGCCCAGGGGCGCATAGCGAACCGCTTCCACCGCCTTCTGGGCGCCCTCCAGACCGTCAACGTGGGGAACGATGATGCCCTCCGCCCCGGCGTCCAGAATGCGTAGAATCAGCTTCTCGTCGTTATCCGGCACCCTCACGATGGAAGTTACTCCGGCCAGGTCTGCCGCCCGGATCATTTCTCCTACCAGGCGCAGGTCGAAGTCGGTGTGCTCCATGTCAATAAAGGCGGCATCATATCCGGCCAGCCCGATAATCTCCACAATCTGAGGGTCGGCGAAGGTCACGTAAGTCCCCAACGCCAGCTTTCCTTCCCTCATCACCTTTTTCACCCTGTTTTCCCGCATGAAAAGCTCCTTATCCTTTTTAGATGTACCATTATTCTATACCCTCACCGGGGGCGCAACACGTCTGTTGTCGGCATCCTGCCGTTCCCGCGCTTACCCTTTAGGTATTTGTGGCCACTAGCACTCGGTTGCTATTGAAGCGATGACTCGGGACTCAACCGCCGTTCCTGCGAAGGTATCCGCCTGAGGCGGATAGCTCGGTCCGGACCTGGATTCCTGCCTTCGCAAGAATTACGAAAAAGGCCGTCGCACATTCCTGCGATAGCCCTGCCAGCCAATGCCGTTTGCCTTACCCCTGCCGTTCCGCTAAAATCCCATTCGCTTTATCAAGTTTCGGGAGACCTGAACGCACTTATGCTTAACGGCGCCCTCGAGGGAGTAAAAGTTCTGGACCTGAGCGAGGACATCGCGGGTTCCTTTTGCGCCCGCCTTCTCGCCGACTACGGGGCCGATGTATTGAAGCTGGAACCCCCGGGGGGCGCCGCCCTCCGCCGCATGGGCCCCTTCTACGGCGACGACCCCCATCCCGAAAAAAGCCTGTTCTTCCTGGTGCTCAACCTCAACAAGAAGGGCGCCACTCTCAACCTGGAATCGTTAACGGGACAGGACATTCTCAAGCGCCTCGTTCCCCAGGTGGACGTCATAGTCGAAAGCTACAGGCCCGGTTACCTGTCCTCCCTGGGGCTGGGGTACGAGGACCTGCAAGAATTGAACCCCGCCCTCACCGTCACCTCCATCACCCCCTTTGGGCAGGATGGCCCCTACAGCCAGTACCGGGGCGAGGAAATCGTCAATTACGCCATGGGGATGATTATGAGCATCAGTGGCGTGCAGGGGAGGGAACCGCTCAAGCATGGCGGATTCCAAGCCCAGTACGAAGGCGGCCTCTTCGCCGCCGCCACCACTTCCATGGCCTTGTTCGGGGCCGAGTTCACCGGCCAGGGCGAACACATAGACGTTTCCATCACCGAGTGCGTCGCCTCCACCATGATGGCGACCCAGACCATGTACCCGTTCATGGGAGGAACCCAGATTCGCCGCCGCGCTAGCGGCAGCATGTTCGGCCACCCCATGCCTTGCCAGGACGGCTGGATCATCGTTCAGACCGGGGGCGGAGCAAGCTGGGATGATCTTTCGGAGTTCTTTGAGTGTCCTGAAATGCTGGAGGAACGCTTTGCGGACCGAGCCCAGAGAGCCGTAAACGGAGAAGAACTGGACCGGATTGTCATAGAGTCAATCAGCGAGAGGAGCAAATGGGACCTGTTCCCCAAGGCGGCGGAATACCGCATGTTGTTCGGGTT
The DNA here is from genome assembly GCA_009840135.1 of Chloroflexota bacterium. Lineage (GTDB taxonomy): Bacteria > Chloroflexota > Dehalococcoidia > Lucifugimonadales > UBA3495 > Bin22. Next base: position 28,903 of record VXOH01000056.1, read on the forward strand.
GGTGCAGACGCCCTCGGAACTCGCCCAATGTCCTCAGCTCGAATCTCGCAACTTCTTCAGAGAAATTGAGCACCCTGTAATTGGGCAAGTACGCGTACCGGCCGAGTTGTTCAAGCTAAGCGAATCACCTTATGGCTTGCATCGTTCATCGCCCACCCTGGGGCAGCACAACCGGGAAATCTACGTTGAAGGGCTTGAATACAATTCGCAGGAATTTACCCAGTTACGGCAGATGAACGTCATATAGTCCTGTGGGAATACGGATTCCTGACCGACTCTAGCCACGCGCGCTTCCAGCTATCAATCAATACGTTGAGGTAACCTCAGAAATGCCCAGACTGCCCCTGGAAGGCATTCGGATCCTGGATTCCACCTACGTCTTCGCCCTCCCCTATGCCGGCGGCCACCTGGCCGATCTGGGAGCCGAAGTAATCAAGATCGAGGGACCCGGCCGGCCCGATGTAACCCGCACCGGCGGTTATGCCGGCTCCTTCCCGGAAAATGACGCCGGCGAGGACTGGTGGAACCGGCCTTCCACCTACAACCTCCTCAACCGCGGCAAACGGTCCCTGGTCCTGGACATGAGCGACGAGCGGGGCCGCGATCTCTTCCGGGAACTGGTCATGGTCAGCGACGTGGTCATGGAGAACTTTACGCCTCGCGTCATGCGGCGCTGGGGACTGGACTATCCCAACCTGCGAAAGCTGAAGCCGGACATAATCCTGGTATCAAACACGGGCTACGGGCACGGAGAAGGGCCCTATTCCGGTTATCCCGCCCAGGCCACCACCCAGGAAGCAACCCACGGCCATTGCTGGGTCACCGGTTACGGCGACGGCGGGCCAGCCAAGGCTGGAGCCTCCTTTGTGGACTTCCTCTCCACCTGGAGCGCAGTTTTCGCGCTGGGAGCCGCCTTTCGCTATCGCAACCGGACCGGCAAGGGCCAGTGGATAGATATCGCCATGTACCAGGCTGGCGTAATGTTTCTGTCCGAGTACCTGATGGACGCCACCATCAACGGCAGGGAAGGCGGGCGCATCGGCAATCGCCACCCTTACCGCGCGCCCCAGGGCTGCTATCCGGCAGCGGGAAGTGATCAGTGGATTACCCTGTCCGTGGGCAGCGACACCGAGTGGAAATCCCTTTGTACCCTGATGGGCAACGAAGCGCTGGCCGACGATGCCAGATTTTCAACCGTCTTGTCCCGGCAGAACAACCACGACGACCTGGACGAATTAATCTCAGCCTGGACCGGAACCTGCGACAAGTACGACCTGATGCACCGACTGCAGGGCGCCGGCATCGCTTCCGGCCCCGTTCTGACCGGTCGGGACATACACTTCGACCCCCATTACCAGCACCGGGGATTTGTCGAGAAGGTACGCTTCCCGGAGGAGCGAAAAGTAGGAGACCGGTACCTGATGGGCCGTCCCTACAAATATTCCAACACTCCCATGTCCATAAGGGGCCCAGGCCCGAAGTTCGGGCAGGACAATGAAAATCTGCTGCGAGATCTGCTTGGGCTGGACGAATCCACCTACCAGGGCCTGCTGCAGGACACCATCATCACCGACACTCCCACCAGCGGAGACCCATCACCCCAGATGGAGCCGGCGCGGGCTGTGGAACTTGGCCTTCTGGCCGCCTACGACCCAGACTATAGGGAAAATCTGGGGCTTCTTTAAGCCACAGTCAAAACTGCCTTGCCGCTCCCGATCCAACGCCTATCGGGCCCCGCGCGGCAGCGTTCCTGATTCTTGACACGCTTATAGGCCGTCTATAAGCTGGATGTTGGGGGCCCGTAGCTCAGTGGAAGAGCAACCGGCTCATAACCGGTAGGTCGCTGGTTCGAACCCAGCCGGGCCCACTAGCTACCGGACAGAATCAGGAGCCTTCGTGATAGGGGTTCATTTTTACGTGTAGTAAGCTGAGCGCCCCGTCCGCCCACAGAATGAACCTGTCATGCCCCTGCTGATGCGGCAGGGGCTTTTTGCGAGTTGGGAACCGCCGAAGACCCGGGAATGAAACCTTGGCCTGAATGTCATTTCAACGGGAACGGGGTCCTGTCCCCGTTAGGCGGCGAGGAAAAGGTCGAATCCTGGCGAAACCGCCACAATGGCTAGCGGCCTAACAGTCCCCCGGACAAACTGTCGCAGGAATGGTGCGCCATGCTGCCGGAATGAGGTGATTTACCCGCAAGGCTGGCGCTATGGCCGGTGCCGAAAATCGGGCAAGAATACGTCATCGCGATAGTTCGATATCGGCCCTTTGGGGTTATAAGTTCAATTGCTTTGTTATTCCTCGACCGAGGGCGAGGCCGAGGAGCCCCGGGGAGCGCCAGACTTGACCGGGCCCACCACGTGGAGGCGGGAGACTTCCCACAGCGTGTACAACGCAGACCGGTTGCTACGACCGGTAATTGAAATGATCTCACTGGCAATCATTCGCGTCCCATCGCCTTCCCGTCAGTTGACTCTCTCCAACACCTCTATGAACCGACGGGTCTGTTCTTCCCTGGGCTGAAGGATGCAGTTAGAGCAATACCCGTCGTTCTCTCTGGTACGCCAGACCAGGCAACATCCAGCCCGCCTGGCAAAGAACCCCTTCTTTCCTTCATGCTCTATGACTTCCATGCTGACCTGGCCGTAAATCAGGGACGACGGGTCTCCAAATAGAGTCTCGGCCGCCCCGAGTACCAGGCTCTTGTCTTCCACCAGGTTATAGAGTCGGTGCAGCGCCTGGCCACAGGCAGCGCCCACCGCGTTTCGAGAGACCTTGACGCTGGCTGGGACTGAGCTACGCAGGGCCGCAATGACGATTTCCAGGTTGGACTTGAAGACCCAATCATTGAAACGCAGGTAAAGGTCTCCCTCACTGTACACGACTTCAGCGTCAGGATGGCCGGCCGCCGGGTCATCGGGAAGCGCGGCAAATTGCGGGAAACTCAGTCCGGTAGCGTCGATAAGACCATTAGTACGGTGAAAGGACAGGTTCTCCAGGGTCGCTCTGGGTACTCTCCTTTTCAACACATACTGGCCGACCATCGGATAAACTAGTCGCGTGAGATACGCGATTATGAAGGCTGAGCCTGCAACATGATTGTTGGTAGCCCCCCACCTTGCGTACCCATAGCCCATCACCAACTCACGCAGATTGATATCGTCATCCTGGAACAGGGCGATGGCTGGGCTCCAGCCAGTCTCGTTAACGTCACGCACCGGCATTTCCAAATAGGGATCAAGCTCTCCGGCCTCCCGCAAACTGAGTACCAACGGATGTTCAGGCATGGTCATAACTCCTCACTTAGCAACTTTAGAACCCGACCTATAGCAGGCCGGCAGAATTGGCTTGACGGGTTGGGGCAAGACCGTCCTTCCGACCTTGAGCCGGAATCCAGGAAGGCTGCGAAAGGTCAACCGCACAGCAGGGGTCCTGGATTCCTGCCTTCGCAGGGATGACGGTATATTTAACGACACCCCCTGAGGGGTGTGGACAAATTGAAGGCACAAGCTTTCCGGCGTCCCTTTTCGTCGTTTCCGCGCAGGCGGGAACCTCGCGAGACTTTTCAATCTCTGGCCTGGGCCGGAGAGGGGAAACGCCGTTACCATCCATCAATACAAACGTGGTAGCCAACTAGCTCGAGTACCGCGGGTCGATCAAGTCTCGAATCCCGTCTCCCAACAGGTTGAACCCCAGGACTGTCAGGCTGATCATGACGCCGGGATAAATCATAAGCTGAGGTTCACTCTGGAAGAACAAGCGCCCCTGATTCAGCATGGAACCCCATTCAGCGGTGGGGGGCTGCACTCCCAGTCCGAGAAAGTTCAAACTGGCCAGGGCGAGGATGAGTGTCCCCATCTCCAGTGACACCAGAACGATCACGGGAGAGATCATGTTCGGGACGATATGGCGTACCAGTATCCTGGTGCGGCTGCAGCCAATCGCGAAGGCGGACTCCACGAAGGGCTTCTCGCGCGTTTCCAGTACCAGGCCGCGCACCAGGCGCGAATACCCGGCCCACACAACAAGAACCAGGCTCATCATCACGTTCTCCAAGCCAGGGCCCAATACCCCAACTATCGCCAGCGCCAGTATGATTCCCGGGAAGGCTAGTATGGTGTCAACCACCCGCATCGCCAGGTCATCCACCACACCGCCAACGTACCCTGCCACTGAGCCAACCAACAGGGCGATGGCCACAATGAAGACGGTCGCCATCGCCGCCATACCGATGGAAAGCCTTGCGCCGTGGAACAGCCGGCTCAAGATGTCACGGCCCAGATTATCGGTACCCAGGAGGAACTCCGTACCAGGCGACTGCAGCCGGCTCGCACCGAACTGAGCATCAGGGTCAAACGGCGCGAGAATTGGCCCGAGCACACCGATACTCACCATCACGGTCACTATCAAGAGACCCACCATGGCAACCCGGTTTCGTCGTAGCAGGCGCGGAAAACGCCTGTCCCAGAATTTCACCTGAGTCTCAATCATCTCCCTTGGTCCTGGGCGCTGTCGGCCAGCCGAATTCTCGGGTCTATCCACGTGTATGAAACATCGACTACCAGATTGACAAGTACGAAAACGGTGCCGGCAAAGAGAACGAACCCCTGGATTACCGGGTAGTCTCGGAAGTTTATGGCGTCAATCATCATCCTCCCCAGCCCGGGCCACGCAAACACCGTCTCAATGACGATGGCCCCGGACAGGAGGAACCCGAGCATGTTGCCCATCACGGTGACCAGCGGGATCAGGGCATTTCGGAAGGCGTGTACCAGTATGACCTGCCTCTCGGGCAGCCCCTTGGCCCGAGCCACACGCATGTACTCGTTGCCCATCACCTCCAGCATGGACGAACGGAGCAGCCGGCTGAGCAGCGCTGCGCCGCCCAGTCCCAGGGTGGTGCAGGGCAGTATCAGGTGCTGCCAGGAAACCGACCCCGCCACCGGCAGCCAGTGAAGTTGAACCGCGAACAGCAGAATGAGCAGGTAGGCCAGCCAGTAGGACGGTATGGCGGCTCCGACCAGGCTGAACAGGCGGGCCGCCAGGTCCAGCAGCGAGTCCTGCCGGACGGCGGCAAGCATACCCAGTGGAAGGGCGACAACCAGCGCGACCACCACCCCACCGCCGGCCAGGATCAAAGTGCTCCAAAGCCGGGAAACCCGCTGGTCCCAAACCGGGCCCCCCGTCCGGTACGACGTGCCCAGGTCCCCGCGGACTGCCCCGTAGGTCCACAAACCATAGCGCACGATAAAAGGGTCGTTCAGTCCGATCTCTTCCCGCAGTTTGTCCAATTCTGCTTGGTCCGAAGGAGGCACTCCGTAAGTCTGATAGTAGATCGCCTCAGCCGGGTCTCCGGGCGCTACGGAACCCAGAGCGAATGCCAGGAAAGTAATGGCGAACCATACGGGCAGTATCGACAGCAGCCGGCGTGCAATGTAGAAGTGAAGACCGATACCCGTCCTCCTGTTCCAGGCTGGAAACTCAGTTATGAAAGCCGGCGGGACTCATTTGCCTGCCTCATGCAACAGGCAGTTCCCACAGAGTCATTTCAAGCCCCCACCCCTCTTGATGGATTGGGAATGGGATGGGTATGTAACATCCCCTCCCCCTTGACGGGGGAGGGTTAAGGTGGGGGGAGGCTGACGACAATTCGTGCCTTCCCATAAGGAAATCCCCCACCCAGTTTTTGAACTTACCTCCAGGGCATATACCACCCCTGGTTGGATTTAATTATTGGCTGACCGACAGATATTCCCACCTTACATGCAGCCGCACCGGGTGAGGATCGAAGTCCATCACATGGTCTCTGGCCGCATAGATCCGGGTTATACCCACCAGGGGGATCAATGACCTCGACTCGTCCACCACTATATGTATGGCGTTGGCCCGGTGCATAGCGGCCTCGTCAGTTGTGAGCGCGCCATTGCAGGCGTCTATTTCATCGTCGTACTCGGACCAGCCCAGCGGACCGGGCGCGAAGCCCCTGGCGTAGGACCCCGGCTTGTCGTACCGGGAGTAGAACAGGCTGGCCAGGAAGCATGCTGAAGGACTGTTCTGGTTTCCGATCTCCAGGAAAAGGTCGCCCTTCTTGTCGCTGAGCAGGGATGAGTAAGTCGCATTGTCCGGTACGTTGGTGACCTTGAGGTCTATTCCGACGTTCCGCAGTTGGGCCTGGATAACTTCCGCGGTCTGACCATTCTCCGGTCCTGCTGGGAACCCGTTGATGAACTCCAGGGTCAGCTTCCTTCCCTCCTTCTCACGGATGCCGTCGCCGTCTGAGTCCGTCCATCCGGCCTCCGCGAGCAGGGATTCGGCCCGACTGGGATCATGTTCATAACCCACGATCCGGTCGGCATACTGGCCGAGAACCCCTGGCGGGCTGAAGAGCTGGCTTGCCTCGGCGTAGCCGTCGAACGAGACATCCAGGATCGCCTGCCGGTCAATGGCGTAGCCCAGCGCCTCTCTTACCAGGATGTCCTGGGTCAGGTCGTATGGTTCCTCCCCCGTCAGGAGCACCATGATGTACTGGCTGGCGCTGACGCCCGTCGGCAGGACCTGGATATCGCTCATGCCCTTGAGCAGCGACGTTGCCTCAGGGGGCACATCGAAGATCACATCAACGTCTCCGGCCTGAAGCGCCAGGATGCGCGTATTAGGGTCCGGCATGAAGCGGAATTCAATCTGGTCCACCCGGGGAACCGTCCCCCAATGATCAGCGTACTTCTCAACGCTGAGGTGGTCATCGTCGACGTATTCGGCGAATTTGAAGGGGCCGGAGCCCGTATGTACTCCGTTGAGAGGGTCGGACCCCGGAGCTCGTATCCCGTAGCTGGAGTGGGAAAGCGCCTCGGGCAGCCGCAGATGAGGTTTGATGGGGGTGATGTCCACGGTGAAGTCATCAACCGCCGAAGCTGAATTCTCATCGATCCTCAACCGGTTGCCGCCCGCCCCCTGGGACCAGTATTTCTGCACCATTTCCACCATGGCCTGGGCGGTGAAGGGCTGACCGTCATGGAATGTCACGCCTTCCCGCAGCCGAAATCGCCAGGTCCCGGTCTCTTGCACGTACTCCCAGGACTCCGCCAGCATCGGCTGAAGTTGGAAGTTGTGGTCCACCAGGGCCAACTGATCAAATACGTTGACGTTCAGGGGGAACATGCCGATATTCAGACGGCTCATGTCCGCAGGGTCATTCTTATAGGTGTCGGCCACTGAGCCGACTTTAAGCTCAACCGGCTCGCTTTGTACAACCAGGGTTGGAGCCGGCGTGGGCTGGGATTGAGGCGCCGGGGTATCCGCCGGTTCGGCGCGGGTCGGGGTGGTAGGGGCGGGTGCGGCCTCAGGTTGCTGTGCGGCGGCACAGGCCAGGGACAGCAACGCGATGAACACCACCATCAAGCTGAATAATCGTCCGATAGGTCTCATTTTTATACTCCTTTCCCATTGCTTCTCAACCGATATTTCTTCCCTGTTGGGAAATGAGTGATGCCGGGGCAGTTCTGGGCCTGCCAGACGCGCTAGGCTCGACGAAGGCAACAAAAAAACCCCGGCATCTACTCTGCCGGGGTGCGGTTTAATCTCTAGCCTCAGACCCCCCTGCAACATACAGCAGGAGATCCGATGGGCCTATCTCTGTTTGGCGCAGAGTAGTGCTCCACCTTCCCGGGCAGGTCTCCTGGCTTACGGATCATCATCCGGCCGACACCTTCCCATCCACCGGAGTGAACAGTGGTTATCGTCGACCGACTCCCCGCATACAGTGGCGCAACCGCGGCGGATTCTCACCGCCTTCCCTATTAAACCGTGCTGGTGCCACGGGGGTGACATTCAGTTGTTAAAGAATATACCATCATATCCGAGAATTTATGCGTTGTCAATTATCGCGGCGAGGTAGCAGGGCAATCGCATTTTAACTGCGGAGCACCTTAAGCAAGTAAAC
>VXOH01000054.1 GCA_009840135.1 Chloroflexota bacterium
ACTTCGCCGGCTGGCCCCCCCCCCCCCCCCGCAAGCCAGCAACCCAACCCCACGGCCCAAAGCGCGCGCCGACCTTGCCCTCCCCACCGGGGGCTGCCGCCACCCGCCGGGTTTCCAGGATAAATCAGCAAGTCCCCCACCCTGTTATGAGTGGGGGACTTTTAGTTCCCGTATCAATAAAGTCTTCAGTAACCTACGGGGCCGATTCCTGGTTTGCGGCTAAGGCCAAATCCGTCTCCAGTTTGCGGCCATACTGGGAAGGCTATACCCCCGTCACCAGCCTCTGGCACATTTCGGCCCCCTGCAACACCTCCGGTATCATTGCCGTTTCCTCCCTGGTATGGAAAGACCGTACCCCGATTCCCACCGGAATGGCGGCTATCCCATGCTCGAAGAAAACGTTGGCGTCCGAACCGCCGCCGCTTCCCTCAAGACTGGGCTCCAGCCCAATCTGGGCCAAGGCCCGGCTCAACATTGTCACCGTCGGATGCTCAGCATCCACTCGGTAGGCCTGGTAGCTGCTGGTAATGTTCAGGTCAAGGACAGCCTCCGGGTACATGGACTGGACCTCTTCAAAGACCTGCTGAAAACGGTCCGTGTAATGTTCCAGCTTGCTCCTGTCCCTGCTGCGAATCTCGCCGTCCAGGAATGCCCGTTCAGGAATTATGTTCCTTTTCAGTCCGCCTTCCAGGTAGCCGATATTTGCCGTGCTTTCCTCATCCAGGCGGCCCAGGGGCAGGCGCGTCAGGATGTGACCCGCCACCACCAGCGCCGACAGTCCCTTTTCCGGCTCTAGCCCGGCGTGGGACGCCCGGCCAACTATTTCCGCCTTGACGACATTCTGGGATGGAGCCGCGACCGTCACCCGGTTTACCTGGCCTTCTCCATCAAAAACCACGCCTCGAGTGGCGGAAACCAGGCTGAAATCCAGGTTGTGCGCTCCGTTGAGGCCACCCTCTTCAGCGCGGGAGAACACTACCTCCACCGGGAGATGCTTCTCGCCAGACTCCTTTACTGAGGTCAGGGCTTCCAGCACGATTGCCACTCCGGCCTTGCAGTCGCCGCCAAGAATAGTGCTGCCGTCAGAGCGCATTACGTCTCCATTCAGTTGGGGCTTAATTCCCCGGCCCGGCTCCACCGTGTCCAGGTGGGCGGACAGCATCAGCGGCTCTCCCTCCCCGTCTAGCCTGGCCACCACGTTTCCGTATGAATCGTGCTTGACGATAAACCCCAATGACTGCAAACGAGATGAGACCTCCCGGTCCATTTCGTCCTCCTCGCCGGTGGGACTGTCAATTCGGATCAGGTCCATCAGGGTCCTTACGAGTCTCTCTCGATTTGGCATCGCCTCTCTCCATGCTTCCCGGGCTTGCGTTGTAGCGGATTATACCCCAGTATGAGGCTTACAAGACTAAGACCAGGCCAGGATTCTCTTTCACCTTGACCTGGGAATGGCAGGTGTAAGCGGGGCCGCCTTCGCTTGAATCGTCACCCCCTCGCCTCCTGTCCCTCCCGCCAGGGACCAGGAGACTTGGCTATCTCTCCGCCGGGATATGTAACAGTTCAGAGTTGGAGGGCGCCTATTGGGGAAAACCCGTCGTTCCCGCGCAGGCGGGAACCTCGAGCTTGGGCAGATTATTGAGCAGATTGTTGAGCAGATTGTTGAGTGGGTAGGGGCGCATTGCCATGCGCCCCTACAATGTCGGAAGTATAGCGGGTATAGACGCAGGAAATTTCCCGCAGTTCTGAATTGTTACCGGGATAGAATTTATAGAGACACTCCATCTCCCTTTGTGTATACTGAAGCCTTCATGGGAGCGCCAATGGAAATTTCGGTCAGATTCTTCGCGCTTTATCGCGAGCGAGCCGGCTGCAGGGAAACTACCGTTTCCGTCTCAAGCAACGCCACCGTTGCCGACCTGCTGGTGGCGGTCAGGGAGCGATTTCCCCACCTGGCCCCGCCGGAAGTCCAGATAGTAGTGGCGGTAAACGAGGAATACGCAGAGCCCGAACTGGCGCTGCATCCCAGGGACGATATCTGCCTTATCCCTCCCGTCAGCGGCGGCCTTTTTACGCCGGGCGGGCAGTCAGGCGGTCAGTATTGATTCTCACCATTTCCTGGGCGGGGTAATCAACATGAGCGAAATGATTTTGATAACCGAGCAACCCCTGAACCCGGAGGAATTTACCAGCCGCGTTCGCCAGGATTCCAATGGCGCGGTGGTCACCTTCCTGGGTACCACCAGGGACTCCTTCGAGGGCAAACGGGTAATTCACCTGGAATACGAGGCCTACGAAGAGATGGCCTACAGGAAGCTGGAGGAGATACGCCAGGAACTTCGGGCCGAGTTTGGGGTTGAAGATGTGGCAATCGCCCACCGCATTGGCCCGGTGGACATCGGGCAGATTAGCCTGGTGGTCGCCGTAGCCTCCCCCCACCGCAAGGAAGCCTTTTTCGCTTGCCACGAAGCCGTCAATCGCTTGAAGCACATTGTGCCAATCTGGAAGAAGGAAGTTTTCGAGGGCGGAGAGCACTGGGTCTCCTGCGAAGACCACGAATTCCACGGACACGCAGGCCATGCCGTCTCCGAACCCCAACCCGCTCCCGCTGACAACGATTAGGCAGCCCTTTCCATCCTGGACGCTCGTTGCGCTGTTACTGGCGGCTGGGGCCTGCTCCACAACCGTACTTCTCTATGCCGGCCCTGCCGCCCAGGCCTCGGATGATCTCCTTACCCTGAAGCTTTGTCGCAGCAATGTGGTTCCTTGCCAGCGGCGCCTTAACCTGCCGGTGGGCGGCGAAGCTAGCCTCGACCTGGTGCTGTCCGTCCCCGAAGCCTTCTCCATTAGCCGCGGCTGGCCCCTGCTTGCCTGGTACCTGCGTCTCCTGGTGGGCGATACCGGGACTGTGCAACTGGAGGCCGTCGGGCCTTCCGCCCACCCGGTGCAGGAAAGCGGCTTCTCCGAGTTGGCGCTGCACGGACTGGAACAGCTTCCGCCCGAAGGCAAAGTTTCCAACGCCGAAACCGCAACCTTTCTTCGCCTCCGCAACCGGCATCAACCGGCCACGGGGCTGATCGAATACGCTATAAATCTGCTGGATAACCCCAATACCGGTGGACAGCGAAACGGGCCCCGCATGGTACGCGGCAAGGAACTGCTGCTGGGGAGGTTGAAGCTCCAAGGCATGGAGGCCGGACTCACCGACATTGCGGCAGACCATGAATACGCCAACCCCCTTGAAGTCCTTTATGTGAAGAGCTCCGCCCGGTTGTACACCGCCAACCTGAACGCCGCGCATCCCCTGGCTACTCTGAATGTGGGACCCACGGCGGAACAAGCCCGCCTCCGGGGATCCTCCGTTAAGGCCTTGCCCTGGCAGGGTAGCGTCCATCCCCTGGCTGGGCGAAACCTTACCCTGGAATTCTGGGCTGGCAGTGTTGACGGTGACGAAAAGCGCCAAGAAGGTAAACCGGTGGCGGTGTTCGGCGGCATCCGCGCCGACGAATCGGGGAACTTCCTGGTTGCCGACCTGACCGAGAGTATCGTGCCGCCAGGGATTTATGACTTGCGGCTCCATCCCAAAGGCGCATTGTCCACTTTAGTGCCCGGTCAGGAAATAGGTGCTGGTCAAGACGCCACCGGGGAGCCGCAGCCTTCGGTCACCAGGGTTGAATTCGGCCCGATAATCTACGGTGACCTGAGCGGCAACAATTCCATTGGCCGGTCTGATTTGGCCATTGTTCGCAATCTCTTCGGCCAGCAGCCTTCCCTGGATGGGGAGGAGAAGCTCGCCGACCTCAACCGTGACAACATCATTGACGGCCAGGACTTTTCTCTTGTAGCTATGAACTTCGAAGAAGCCGGAGAGTGACTCGCTGACGGGGTCTCCACCAAGAAGCTATCTCAATAATCCTCTCTCCCTCTGGGAGAGGGTTAGGGTGAGGGGAAAAGGTGGGCTGGAGCGCGCGCCTCGGGAAAGCCAGCACCGGTTTCGAGATAGTTTCTAAATGGACCTGATCCAAGCTAAAGAGGAAAGGCGATTACCGCCTTTGCCTCGGCCACCAGTTCCTGGTCCTGGTTTTCCAGGCTGATTAAACACTCAACAAGACCCAGTGCCCCGGAACTGTTCTTGCCAACTACCTGGCCGGTAAGGCTAACTGTATCCTCAGCCTTGACGGGCAAGAGCGACCTGATGGATACGGCGCTGCCCGCACCCATTATGCGAGGTAGGGGGAAACCCTTCTCCAGCAATTCGGTCACGTAAGAAAGCAGGCCCTGGATAGGGGCGTCATCCGCCCCAGGCTGGCCGGAACCTTCGTTTTCGGCATCTTCATCGCATCCCGCCCTTTCGACGGCAGTCCTGGCCCCGTCGCCGGTTTCAACCAGGCCGACCATGCGCCCGATGGTTTCCCGGGTTTCCCATTTCACCAGTATTGGCAACTGGTCACCCTCGCTCACTGACTCAAAGGTAGTTGTCCTGGCCCAGAGTCTCGCCATATCCTTCCTCGCAATAAATCTCCTGTACGATGGCCGGTCCCACTATCAATTATCCACGACCGTTGAGGCTCCGCCAAGATTTCGACGCAGGCGTAACTGTTCAGACTTGGTGTGTTACCAGACTGGAAAATCCGTCGTTCCCGCGCAGGGAGACCTTTGCATAACTACCCGGCAGGGGCGAC